>JAPMTY010000001.1 GCA_026552835.1 Candidatus Methanoperedens sp. | reverse complement strand
GTCACAGTTCGCGGGGATAATGTGAGAATATTGAAACGTGAGGAAGCAGAGAAATAATATTAATAGGAGAAATCAAAAATGGTAAGCGTTGTAGAAGCATTAGTCTCCGGCGGTTCAGCTACCCCGGGTCCGCCACTTGGTCCTTCACTTGGCCCGCTTGGCGTAAATGTGAAAGCGATTATAGATAAGATAAATGAGCAAACAAAAGCGTTCAGCGGAATGCAAGTCCCGATTAAAGTAATCGTGGATGATAAGAAACAATTCACGATACAGGTTGGAACCCCGCCGACTTCAGCACTCATAAAGAAAGAAGCAGGCGTCGAGACCGGCTCAGGGACACCGAACACGAAGACTGTGGGCAATATTACTGTGAAACAGGCAGTGAAGATTGCGCACATGAAGAAGAACGACACTCTGGCGAAATCATTGAAGAATGTTGTCAAAGAGGTTGTTGGCTCATGCGTCCCGCTTGGGATTACTTTTGAGGGCTTAAATCCCAAGGAAGCTATTGCGGCTATTAATAGCGGTAAATTCGACTCGGAGTTTTCCGAGCCGCTGTAAATTTTTGCAGCGGATATTCTTTTTTAGTCAGCTTATCCCCACATCAGCCCTGTTCTCCGTGATGTGCAGGTAATTCAAAGCACTTGAAGGGATGTAATCGATAAGCATAGATGATTCATCTTCCTCTGGCTGATTGCCTCCAGCGGCACAGTCACCGAAGGTGATATCTCCTTCTTGCGCCATTTTCCAAAAATAGTGCTGTGTTATGTTATAGAGGGATTGGGTTTTATTAGAATTAGTTTTATTTATGATAATATCGTCCCAAGAAAAATCCGGCTCTACAGTGCCGCTGAACCTATCTCCATAAAGTCTGCACGTATTGGCGTTATCAGCACCAATATTAGCAACGTCTTTGTAGATTAATGTTTTACTTTTGTTCAGCAGATCTATGCTAAAGGAGCCTCCTTGTAACGTAAACATATTTGTTCCCTCCCAAGTTTCGGCCTGAGTCCCAGCGCCATCCTGATAACCAATTTGTAGGGTAAGTGCGTCTTCAGAGGTCTTACTAGGTCCACTAAAGTAAAATATTATTGTTTTGTTTCCGGATTTTGCACGGATATCCCATTTTAAATTATTATGATCCGGTTTTATTTTAAAGCTATAATTATCCAGAGGCGTTTGATTGCTTGAATTAATCCCCCTATAAGTTTGGGGAAAGCTCATAGGCATATTTTTTCCCAGATTGGAAGGCACAACAGTAAGTTCTATATTCGCATTATGAGTTATAGAATTAGTATTGACTTTTGTATATCCAAGGCTTCTGGCATAATCAGCCCATGCAAGATAGTAGTCGCTCGTTATATTCACATAAACTTTTCCTGCAGCTGTGTCTACAGGATTCGTCCTCCCTGCGAAACTTGCATTGGGATACTGTATTATTGTTGCTACTTTCTTGAAAGAAATTACCGCAGTCCCCTTACCCCCAACAGACGCACTGCCGTTTATATTAATTACAGGAAGTGTTAGCGTCCAGCCGTTATAATGGAATTCGGGAGGAGAAAGCATAACAGTGCCCCCGCCCGGATATTGCGCCCATACCCCGCCACCCTCATAAGCTACTATCCTGTCCCCAAGAGTATATTTTACCCTTCCCATAGATATATTGACATTAAAATTACTGCTATTTACAACCATGAAACTTGTGTTCGGCTCAACCGTCAGGGTGCCTCCGCCAAGATTGATATTTGTTACCTGAAGCGGCGACTCACCCAGCGTTACCCTGCTCGCCCTTGAGTCAAGGACTGTAAACGCCTGTTCCGAATTCTTGGAATTTGCCATATCCTCAAGACTGTAAATCGCAGGCACGCCGTACAGGGTTATCATGCCAACTCCGAGAATAGTGATAAACAGGATAAGGAGATGACCTATGACTTCAGAAGCTGCAGTTTCTGAGCTTAGAAGCTTCATACAACCTCAGTTTCCAATTGGATATTCAATATATATATATCTATATTCTTTGCCGTGTTAAGTGGTCCGGTGCACTCTCCTGATGACACGCCTGAAATACAGAAATTCCATGACATCACACTGTTTACATAGTTCTCCCACCCCTTTGAATAGCTGCTATTGATAGTTACTATTATATCGCTCACATTGCTATAAAAAGTAACAATTGGCACACCTTTAACCGTAACCCTGCTCATGCCGCTGCCGCCCGTGGATGAACTCCCTCCTATGGTTACGATAGGAATAACGAGCACATTGCTCTGGTTAGTAATAAGCGGCTTTGAAACAAGTATTGTATTGCCGTTTGGATACTTAGCCCATACCCCTGTGCCTTCATAAGCTACGACAGTTTCCCCTACAACACTTTCAATACTGCGCATTCGCGTGTCATTTAAAATAGGTATTCTTAGACCTGCTGAATTATTTGCTGTAATATTTATTGTGCTACTTCCCGTGACACTCAGCGACCCGCCGTACATCTTTAGTTCAACGCTTTGTGAAGGCGCTTGCCCAATTACAACTTTATTGACGTTATTTGCCAGCACGATAAAACTCTGCTTGGTATTTTCTATGTGGTTTGCCTCCTGCGCATTCTTTATTATCGGGTAGCCTGCCACTCCTATAATTCCGATAGATAACACCAGTAACCCGAGGATTGTTACAAAGTCCACTACTTCAGAGACTGCATCTTCCGAGGAAAGAAGTTTAATGGATTTCATTGCTGTTCTATTATCATTGAATTTGTATTATTATCATAGCTCAGTGCATAGTCCTGCGCATTGCTGTATATCTGCTCAGTTATATTATAGGAAGAATTGAAAGGTATCCAGGCTTCCGCACCATTTTCCGCATCCAGGAATATCCTTTCCCTGGTTATATTGATGCCATATTCCTCGTTTGCAATGGAAGCCGGAATTGAAAAGTCATATTCCAGTTGGTTTACAGCGCCCCCGTTTGATTTTGTTATATTTACGAGGGTATCCATTGAAGTCACCCGTGCTGCAAATCCGCTTCCCAGGATATCAAAACTTTCCCTCATTACCGCTTGCTGGGAGTTCAGCGTGAGCGTATAAAAAGAAAGAATGGTTGCAGAGAAAACCAGCACTGTAATAAATAATATGAGAATGAAACCTAGTGTAATGGACACCGCATCCTCATTTTTCAGGAGATTTTTTGGATTCATAGGTTCACCACGGCACTGAAACCGGAATCGTGATATTGGTGCGCATAAGGCTGGTGGAAAGGGTTACTGTTGAGTAAAGGATGTAATCGCGGGCGCGGGTGAAACTATTGCCGTAAGAGGTAGTGCCTGTGAGGTTGAACATGCCCCAAGCGTTCGAGCCGTTTAAGAACGTGATTTTAGTAATGTTGTTCCCTATGATTGTTGTAAGCTTATAAGTGGAATTCGTTAAATTAATATAATCATAATTTACGCCATAAGAAGTTGGAGTAGTAGGCGCTGTATAGTTACGAATTTCTATGTTACCGCTTCCAGTTAATTTCATAGACCATAAAAATGCACCAGTTGTTTGATTGCTCACATTTACCATGAAATTTGAGCCTGAAACGTTTACGTTTCTTAATTCAAATACAGACATTGTTTTAACACTTTCCATCACAGTCCAATTCGTTGCGCCATTTGCAGTCCCGTTATCTGTGAAATTCGCATAAATACCGTTCTTCCAATTGCTCACATCCCAGATTACATTCACTCCTTCCCCATGAAGAGCATACAGCATAGGCAGGTTTGCGCTGAAATTTTGTGTCTGATTGATAAAATTACTTCTCTTTTGTACATCATTTCCCCCAAGTGCAGTTGCATTCCTGTAAGCGCTTTTCATTTCATCCCCGCTGATACGCATGAGGTTCACTATATCATATTTTATGGGGTCTCCTCCCGCTTCCCCTGCCATATTGCTTTCAAATATAATATTATTGAGCATCACCGTGGTTATTACAAGTCCGATAGCAATAATGAAACCTGCAAGCAGCATAAACTGAGCTGACTCGTTTTTTATTATTTCCATCACATTCTCCATAAAATAAGTTTAACATCAACGATATTATACAGGTTTGTTGATGGATCTATATCATCATTTATCGGGTTGCCTGGAAATTTCGTCTTGTTAATGTCGCCATCATGCAAAACGATTTTCCTTGAAACTATCACGGCGTTTTCTGAGGGGTCGCCGTTGTATATCATTCTCTCGGTTGAATAATTTCCTTTATTATCAATTAGAAAAGTGAATTCCACATTATGGGCAATGCCCTGCCTGATTAAAGTGGCATTTAAAATATTAGTCAAGTTATTGGTAAGATTCGCAGTGCCGCCTTTTTCCGTGTAGTTAGTCCCGCTCCAGATATATTCACTGCCTTTCCACGTGAGCACATCATTCTTAAGCTTTGAATTATATCCCGGCTCTGCATAATCCAGTGCCCCTAACATATCCTGCCCGAGCACCTGAAGCTCGGTTTCCACATGCACGTTTGCAGTTGAAGAAGTAAGCGGCGTCATCGAGGTTGCGTCTATTGCATACACTATGACAAGAAGCATTATTGTAGCAGCAGCCACGCCCTCCAGGGTATGCATCTGGGCTTTATCATCGAACATTACCATACCCTCACTGACATGATGGCATAAGTTTGATTACCGTTTGTAGAATTCACAATCAATACCAGACGCTTAGTCTGCCCGATATCTGTGTTATCCGGCAGCGAAGGACCACTTTGATTCATTAGGATATTGGATGTAATATTTACAACAGATATATTCAGATCGAAAACTGTTTGATTGCTAAAAAGTCCAATTTGTTTAAGAACATCTGTTTCATTATTTTTTAATTTCACATAAAAATTCGATAGTTTTCCCTCGTCTATAACATTCAACTCACTTGCCTTATCTGCATGAAGCATACGTTCAACAAGTACGGTTCCTGCCCTGTCCGCGGCAAGCGTCGCCTTATCCGAGCCTGACTGGAAAGGTATGAATAAACCATATACGAACTGGAATACAAAAATAACAGCCAGAAGAAATATTCCAATGCCTGTGATATAGTCTATGGTTACCTGGGCTGAATCGCTTTTCACAGCTTTAATTAAGCGTTCAATAATATTAAAACAAACCTTTGAGAAAGGTTTATCAAACGACAGGTATGCGAAGCATACCTGAACACCGGATAAAGCGAGGTGTCGCTTTATGAATGTTAAAAAATAAAAATATGAAAATGGTTAAAAATAACCATTTTTTAAGTCGTCAGGACTATCTCGATACTGATGTCCTTTGGCACTTGTATGCGCATTAACTGGCGCAAAGCCCGTTCATCAGCATCAAGGTCGATGAGCCTCTTATGCACTCTCATCTCCCAGTGGTCCCATGTCGCGCTCCCCTCGCCATCCGGGCTTTTCCTGCACGGAACCACCAGTTTCTTGGTTGGAAGGGGAACCGGACCGGAGATATTAACTCCGGTTTTTATTGCTATATCTTTTACCTGGGAACATATCCCATCAAGTGTAACAGGACTTGTTCCTGATAAACGTATTCTTGCCTTTTGGACCATTTTAACTCCGTTTTAAAAATAGAAAGAACGAGAATTAAATTCTCGCCTTAATGTCCTGGACCATGCCTGCTGCAATGGTCATTCCCATATCCCGGATTGCAAAGCGACCGAGCTGAGGAATATCTTTCACTTTTTCGATACACAATGGTTTTGCCGGTTTGATCGTCACAATTGCGGCATCTCCGGCTTTAATGAAGTCGGGATTTTCCGCTGCAACCTGACCGGTCTTTGGATCAAGTTTCTTTAATATCGCTGTGATCGTGCCTGCAACCTGTGCTGTATGGCAGTGCAGGACGGGCGTATAACCAATTGTAATCGCAGACGGGTGCTGCAGTACTACAATTTGTGCAGTGAATTCTTCCGCAACTACTGGCGGTTTGCTAGCATGTCCGCAGACGTCTCCGCGCCTGATATCTTTCTTCTCAACACCTCTAACGTTCCATCCTATGTTATCGCCAGGTACCGCTTCCTTGATCTCCTGGTGATGCATTTCAATGGATTTGACTTCACCAACAGCTTTTGCCGGCATGAATATTATTTTATCACCTGGCTTCATCACTCCGGTCTCAACTCTACCTACCGGAACTGTTCCGATACCGGAAATAGTGTAAGCATCCTGGACAGGAATGCGAAGTGGTAATGTCGTGGGTTTCTCTGGCATTTTCAACATATCAAGAGATGCCAGCAATGTCGGTCCTGTATACCATTTGGTATTCTCGCTTGGCTTGGCAAGGTTATCGCCTTTGAAAGCTGACGTAGGGATAAAGTTCATTTCATCCGGTTTATAGCCGACCATTTTAAGAAGGGTGCTGACCTCGGTTTTAACCGCATCATATCGTGCCTTGTCATAGTTGACTTCATCAATCTTGTTGATTGCTATGATTAACTGGGTAATACCCAAGGTTCTTGCAAGGAACACGTGTTCTTTTGTCTGTGACTGGACACCCTCTTTAGCAGCGCATACCAGGATGGCTGCGTCCGCCTGTGAGGCGCCTGTGATCATGTTCTTGACGAAGTCCCTGTGACCGGGACAATCCACTATCGTGAAATAGTATTTTGCGGTATCGAATCGCTGGTGAGCCACGTCGATTGTGATACCCCTGTCCCTCTCTTCCTTAAGAGAGTCCATTACCCATGCAAAGACGAAGGATTCTTTTCCTTTCGCTTTTGCTTCTTCTCTATACTTTTCTATAATATGCGGTGGTACCGCGCCAGTTTCAAACAATAATCTTCCTACGAGAGTTGATTTCCCATGGTCAATATGCCCGATAACTGCTAAATTTAAATGTGGTTTCTCTGCCATAATATTTCTCCTTTAATTTTTTAGGAAATTGTTTTGTGTTCGTATTGTTGTTTTTGTTTTTAAACCTTGCGTTGTTCAGGGACTGATGAAATCACTCGGTTTTGGCAATTCGAGTTTCAATCCTTTGCGTTTCCTGATATCCATCACGATATCATTGAGCATGTTCCCGGGTATGGGTTCAAATCCCACAAATTCCGTGCTCCACATTGCCCTGCCTTCGGTAGCAGAGCGTATATCGCCGGAAAATCCGAACAACTGCGCAACAGGCGCCTTGGCCTCGATAATCGTGGTATCGCCTTCTGATTTCATATCAAGTATGGACCCGCGCCTTCCCTGCATTTCACGCATCGCACCGCCCATCTGGTCCTGGGGAACATGGATGAATACTTTCTGGAATGGTTCAAGGAGCGTAGCCCCTGCCATGAGCATTGCGGCCTGGATTGCCTGTCTTGACGCCGGGATGACCTGCGCCGGTCCCCTGTGGATTGTATCTTCGTGGAGTTTGGCATCCATCAATTTTACCTTGACTCCCATTACAGGTTCTCTTGACAGCGGTCCGGCCTTCATGACTTCTTCATAGCCTTCGAGTATGAGCTCCATTGTTTCATTTAAATACTGGATGCCTTTTGTCATATCGATAAACATATTGGTCTCATAGATATGGGTAATTCCCTTCGCTTCATCCTTGGTAAAACCTGCTTTCAAGAGAATATCCCTGCGCTCAACTTCAGGTTGCCTCATTGAAACTTCATTATTCTTAATAAGCTCAATTATAGTGGGAGACAACGGTTCCACTTCAACATAGAACCTGTTATGCCTGTTAGGGGATTTTCCCTCTACAGGCCCGGCATGAGTTGAGATTGTTTCCCTGTATACTACAAGCGGCTTTGATGTTGTAATCTCAACATGTTTGTCGCGCTGTATCCTGCCTGCAACAACCTCAAGATGAAGTTCACCCATTCCTGCCAGCAAATGCTCTCCTGTTTCCTGGTTTATCATTACTTTAAGGGTGGGGTCTTCTTTTGCGACCTGCCTTAATACTTCAACCAGTTTTGGCAGGTCTTTCATGTGTTTTGCTTCGACCGCTACGGTCATTACGGGCTCGCTGACATGCCTTATGCTCTCAAATGGCGTCATGCTTTTATCTGTAGAGGCTGTCGAACCCACGATCGCATCACTTAAACCGGTTACTGCTACGATATTTCCGGCAGGGATTTTCTCGCACTCGATTCGTTCAGGACCCATGAAGATACCTACTGACTGTATCCTGTTAGGATGGGGCATTCCTGAAATGTAAATTTCCTTACCCCTCTCAAGAGTACCGGAGAAAAGCCTTCCGCTTGCCACTTCACCCGCATGCGGGTCGGTGGTGATATCGGTTATCATAAGAGCTACCTTGCCGTTCCTGTCCACTTCTATCATGGATTTTCCGATTTCGCTCTCCTTATCGCCGTGCCAGATGACTTTTATTCGTTCTTGTTGTGCCTGGACTGGGCTTGGGAGGAATCGTATGATCATGTCATTCATTACAACATGAAGCGGACATTTTTCAGCAAGTACATTCTGCTTTTCAGCCTGGCATAATTCGATAATTTCCTTAAATCCGATGCCAGTCTTCTTCATATAAGGAATGCTGATTGCCCAGTTATTAAGTGCTGACCCGAATGCAACTTTTCCAACTACAGGGTCCAGCTTCAGGTCATCATACTGATCAGGCTTCAGGCCTTTAACTATCTTATTGACTTTATCAATGACAAGCCCCAGGCGCATTTGCATATCCTCCGGAGTGAGCTTTAACTCATTAATAAGTCTGTCAACCTTGTTAATGAAAAGAATTGGCTTTACGTTCTCACGAAGCGCCTGCCGCAATACCGTCTCGGTCTGGGGCATCGGTCCTTCCACCGCGTCAACCAGCACAACCGCCCCGTCCACAGCTCTCATAGCGCGAGTAACGTCGCCGCCGAAGTCCACGTGCCCCGGCGTATCGATAAGGTTGATAAGGTATTCCTTACCCTCGTATTCGTGCACCATTGAGACCGTTGCAGAATCAATGGTAATTCCGCGTCTCTGTTCTTCTTCATCAAAGTCCATGAATAACTGCTCGCCTGCCAGCTCTTTTGAAATCATGCCGGCTCCCGCAAGCAGGTTATCTGAGAATGTTGTTTTTCCGTGGTCAATGTGTGCAACTGTACCGATGTTACGGATAAACTCGGGTTTATCCATCAGCACCGTTACACGCTCGACCATTTTCTT
>JAPMTY010000007.1 GCA_026552835.1 Candidatus Methanoperedens sp. | reverse complement strand
TAATCGGGTCACTTTGTCGCAATCCGTCGCAATACCTACTTGGCAACCCAGGCCCTGTGTGATAGGGTTCAGTCATGAGTTACAAATCCGCCTACCAGTTGTCCCTGGCCTTTTTCCTGATCCTCACGTTCATCTTGGCCCTTCGAGAGAATCCAGCCGCTATTCTGCCTGGATTCGTGGCTGGCCTGCAAATCATCGCCATCTGCACTGGCGACGCCCCAAGGGACTAGCAATGAATAGGCTCCGTCAAGCGGTTGAGTTGATGGTCGAGTTTGCCGAATGTCCCAAGTGCGCAGGTGGGCTCTCGATCACGTGGAGCCCCTGTTACGACCCTGATTGCTGCGGGATAGACGACCGCATCGAATGTGAAGAGTGTCCCTGGAAAATCGAGGGGTATTTCGAGGAGCTGGATCTAGAGGACTTCCGTCGCCTTGTACCCAAGAATGAGGGTGATGGGAAGGCGGAGATTACACGCCTTCGTGACGAGTTGGCTAAGTTGACCATAAAGCATGGGGAAGTCCGTCATGCCTACAACACCGTCAAGGAAGCCCGTGACATCCTTAGTAAAAAGGTAAAGCGTCTCGAATCTGAGATCAAAGCTTTCGAGCATAAATACGGCCCTCTCTAATACCCAATCCTTTCCATCTCTTATTGAAAAGTCTTTGTACCCCTTATGGGCCGCCTGCGGCGGCCCCAAATGTTCACTATAAATGTTTTGTCATTTAAATGAGCATGAAGTAATCTTAGACGCATGAAACAATTCTACGTTTACGCTCACAAACATCCAGTAACCAAAGAACCCTTTTACATCGGTAAGGGCACTCAAGACAGAGCGTATGAGCGTCGTGATCGATCTGAAAGATGGCGTGACATTGTTAATAAGCTTAAGGCGGAAGGCCTAATATATTCCGTTGAAATCCTTCACATTTGTGATTCGGAGGATGTCGCTCTCGCCCTAGAAAAGGCTGAAATAGCCAAATATGAACATTTAACCAACATTCGTGAGAATTACACGACTGTGAAAGCGTCGGATGCCCCCTCGTTTGAAAAAGATCTTAAATACTTAGGTAGACAAATTAGGGATGCAAGAAGCAGCCAGGATATTCGAGCTTTTGATCTCGCGAAGGCGCTTGGAATAAGCAGGGCAACATTGGCTAAAATTGAAGAAGGTAAGGGACTCAATTCCGAACTTGGAATCGTTTTGAAGATTTTACATAAGCTAGGTCTTCAGGCCAGATTACCCCTATAGGACGTTTTCCTCTCTTTAATAGGCAGTATAATGCTCAAAAATGCAATGTTTTGGACATTGTGATGCTTATTATCCAATCTTTTGAATATGGCAACACCTCCTTCCAGAGCCCAGGCAAATACAGACACCAACACGGACCTCACCGCCCTCACCAATGCGGCCAACGCCGCCTTCATTGACGCAGCTGGCGACGCAATCGACAACGCCGTAGCCCAGGGGCTTTTCAGGGTCAACCTGACTACCCTGCTCCATTGTGACCTCCAATACTTGTCCGATTACTTTCGTGGCCTAGGCTACGATGTCAACTTTCCTACGGATACCTTCGTCCAGCCCGCCCAGCTGTTTGGCCCCTTCTTTGAAGAATTCTTCCTCACGCCTAACACTCGTGGCCTGACCAATCCTGCCGAAATGATCATTTCCTGGTCCAACTAATCGTATGGTCTATATATACGATCGTATGTTTTAACCATATGCTTGACACTCCTTCGTTCGAGTGCCATAGTTATATTCGGAGCGTAGCTCAGAAGGCGCTAACCTAGGGACTAAGTACACGAAACTAGGGATAAACGACGCCCGCAAGGGTGGTAGAGCAACCAGGTGATGCATCTTGCAAGAGCAGCCTGGGAGGTCGGTGGTTCGACTCCATTCCGCTCCGACCATTTTGAAAGGGAAACGTATGGGAATGCCACAAGAACCAGTCCAGCCTGAAACCTGTCCGACCTGCGAAGAGGCGACAGAACGAAACAAGACCTCTGCCGCATCCGTAAGCTGCGCAAAGCACTGCGATCCAGAACCGATGGGCGTCTGCGGCGAAAACGTCCATCAGCACGCCGATGGCAAGTGGTTCTTCTGGGATGAAGTCCAGTGCGACGAGTACGGCCCCTACGATACCAAGGAAGAATGTCAGGATAAGCTCCAGCTTTACTGTGACACGTACCTTAAGCCTGGCCCCGTGTCGTGAAGATCGGATGGGGTGAGCTGCTTGGAAAACCAGAATGTCCGTACATCAAACGCTGGTACATCGACTTCGGGCCGTTCTCGATCCGACTTCATCACTGGCTATCATCCGACGACCAGAGAAACTTTCACGACCATCCTTGGTGGTATATTAGTCTTGTGCTTCGTGGCAGCTATGTTGATCGGTCTCCTTTGGGCAGTAAGAGACGACGACCTGGATCTATTGACTATTTCCGAGCTGAGCACCGACACACTGTAGAAGTCGCCCCAGGCGGCTGCTGGACCTTCCTGATTACTGGCCGCGAGTCTCGTCAATGGGGCTTTTGGGTCAAGAACAAATTCAAAAAACGCAATCGCTACTTCTACGATTTTGGTCATCATCCCTGCGAATAGTTGTTGATCTCTATACTCAGACGGTCTAGACTGGAATTGGAGGTATTTATGGCTAAGAAAAAGACCACCAAGACCAAAAAGAAAGAAGAGCTTTTCGTGGTCCGCCTGTACGACGGGTTCGACAATCAGTGGATCGACGTTTCAGGCGCTGTTCCCAGGTCTAAGGCTGAAGATATTCTGTCCGAAAAGACCTGCAAGGGCACTAAGAACACCAACTACGGCGATATCGACTACTACAAGATTTTCCCAGCCAACAGCCGAATGCTCTACTCTGATGGCTTTGGAGCTAAGGACTAGCCATGAAGCTCTACCGTGTTGTGGCTTATGTGCTCAATCTGAACGGCGATTGTCCTGATAAGTCTAATGTAAAAAATTTGATGCAGAACAACCGCTATCCTGAATTCCTGAGCGTTCGTGAGGTCCAGGAAACCGATTGCGGTGATTGGCACGATGATCACGAACTGAATATTATTAATGCCCCATACGAGAAATACTTTCCTCAAGCTGGAAACGCCTCAATCGAAGACGTTTACAAAGAGCTTCAGCGCGTTTCTGCCTTGGCGGCTGAGTACGGTCAGCAGGTTGAAAAGCTCGAAAATCAAAATTATGAACTCAAACGAGAGGTCGCGCAGCTGAAGAAAGTGAAAGAGTTCTTGAAGACCATCAGGGAGTTGACGACATGAAGAGCTTAGCTTTGGCTGGCGCGGCGGTTGGATTCGCCTATCTTTCTCTCAAGTACAATGCAGAAGTCTATGGCTTTGCCTGCTTCTTCTGTACGCTCGCTCTTTTGGATAGGTAGGTCGTATGATCACCGAATTTGAGGCAATCAAGTTGGTTAGGAAAGTCAGAGATATTGTTTTCCCTTATAGGAATGGCCTGCATGTGAATCTGACTTTTCCGAAAGGATATTCGTCCACCAAGACGCTTCTGCACGAGGGTCTTCAAACCTTGGTGACTGAGAATCGAGATGTTGATTCGATCTTTTTTGTCATCAATCTGGAGATCTCGAAGAAGTTCCTGAATAGGAAAACCATCAAGGAAGAGGATTTGGTGTCTTTCATTGCTCATGAGTTCCACCACGCAAAGGATATTATGGGCAAGAAAATTCGTTTTGAAGGAAAGAAAATCTTCTACGATAACGAGGAATTCAGGCTTAGATACAATGTGAACGAGCGCGTGTACGAGTACGTGAAAGTGTTGACTGGTAAGGTTCAATACTTTACTCCCTGGGAAGTGAACGTCAGGCAGCTCGACGATTACGTTGTTCGCATGGTTTGCGGAGAAAGGAAAGTATGAGTCCCTACACGACAATGTGCATTACCAGAGAAGATGCGGAGTTCGAGCTTTCCAAGCGTGGCCTCACCATTCCTAGGCCAAACGATGAGGTTGAGAGCAAGCTTTTCGCTATTTTTGGCGACTCTTGTCTCTATAACTTTTCGATCGTTTACGAGTACGAAGAAAGCGACGATGGCTGGTGGCCGTGCAACTACTATCGTGGTCGGTTCGATACGGTTCCGACGCCTGACGATGTGTTGAGAGACGAGCCCGAGACCGCGAAGGCCTACCAGTTTTGTCCACATTGCGGGGAGAAGCTATGAGTACAGAGGAAAGTGACTACATCAAGTATCGCGGTAAATGCAAAGAGATGAGCGAAGCGCTCGTCAAGGAGAATCCCGAACTCAGGCTGGTGCGCGGGCACTATCTATGCCCTTCCTGGGGTGAGCAAGCTCATTGGTGGGTTGAGGACAAAGACGGCAAGATAATCGATCCGACTGTCAGACAGTTTCCTTCCAAGGGCAAGGGCGAATACGTCGAGTTCAATGGAATCGTCTATTGCGCTGAGTGCGGCAAGGAAATGAAGGAAGCGGAGGCAAGTTTTGAAAGCAATTATGCTTTCTGCTCTCAAAAATGCCATATGTATTTTGTAGGACTTGGGGAGTACTATCGTGGATAATCAATTCCAGTTGAAAGAAGAGCATATCAAATTGCTACAAAACATGTATTGGGAGTACTCTGATTGTGAAACTGGCGCTCCAGCAGTGGATTGCAAGCGCCCCTATGGAAATTCCTATGTCCCGCCTGACGTAGCAAAGATTCTTGGTGTCGAGCTATCTGACGATGACAATAAGTACGATGAACAGGTTCGAGAGATCATGCAATTTCATTACGACTCCCATAAGGCCCTTGAGATCATTCTTCAAATGAAGAGTTTTGAGCTTGGCCTTTTCGAGAAGGTTCGTGATGGTTACGATTACAAGTGGAAGAGGGTCAAATGAACTGGCTTGTTCAAAACAACCTGATCAAAGACCAACTCCTCAGTGAGTTGGAAGTTGTCACAAAGCTTCTGGGCCACAATTTCATCGGGCTCAAGATCATCCCATTCTCTGACTCGATCGAGTTCGGCTTTCCGCCTGACTTCCAGGCGCCAGAAGGCAAGTTCATTCCTTACGGATCTACCTCGATGATTAAGCTGATCGCCAAGTCCAATTTGGATAAGCGCGGTTTCTTTTTCAATCATGAGAACCTTAGAACTTCCACTTGGATCAGGGAACTTGGTGATTTGGTCTTGAATCATGACGCTCAGATTATGCCCCTCAAGGACGCCATCAAGGCGAATATCCAGGGAAACGTTTTCATGAAGCCTGACAATGATCTCAAGGACTTCTCTGGTACTTTCGTGGACGGTGCTGAGATCGAGAAGTTCTACAACGAGGTTTCGGCTGGTGGATTTACGTTTGACACGAACGTCCCAGTCGTTTTGAGTCCCAAGAAGGATTTTGGTTGGGAATACAGGATGTTCATGATCAAGGATAAGGTGATCGCGTCCTCGTCCTACAAATTGAAGACTTTGATCAAACAAAACAAAGAAGTGCCTTGGCAGGCCATCAATTTTGCCGAAAAGGTGGCCAGCCGTTGGCGTCCAGACGATGTTTTTGTCATGGACGTGTGCGCCTGCTGGAACGAGAACAGGACAGGCGTGGAAAAGCTCTATAGGGTCATTGAATTCAATTGTTTTAATGCGTCTGGCTTCTATAGCTGTGACGTGAAGAAAATAGTTGACGAAGTGAGTAAGTTTGTAGAGACTAGGTAGTATGAAATCGTACCCTTCAGTTTCAAAAAATGTTATTCACACCCAGATCTACGCTTTCGATAAGTTGGATGGGTCGAATATTCGCGCCGAATGGAAGCGTAAGGGCAAGACTGGCTTCTATAAGTTTGGTTCCAGGAATCAGTTGATTTCCGATGAACAACCATTCTTGACTGAGGCTCCAGAACTCATTCGTGAAAAGTATGAGGAAGAGCTTTCTCGAATTTTCACCAAGGAACGCTACGATGAGGCTACGGTCTTCTTCGAGTTTCATGGACCGAATTCATTTGCTGGAACGCATCAGAAAGAACAGCATACCGTTACGATGTTTGATGTAGCACCGTTGCGCAAGGGCATTCTGTATCCAGCAGACTATCTAAAGCTGTTTGGCCATCTGGACATTGCGAAGTTGCTCTATCGTGGAAATCCTACCCATGATTTTACTGATAGCGTGCTCGAAGGTAAGCTCGAAGGAATGACTTTTGAGGGAGTTGTTTGTAAAGCCCCGAATGGTTGCACTCCTCAGCCGATTATGTTCAAAATTAAAAGCAATGCTTGGTTTTCCAAGTTACTAGATTATTGTAAGGGTAATGCGGCTATGTTTGCGAGGCTAGCATGAAAAATGTTGGTGGATGGTATTTCCCCTCGGTCGTTTTAGCTCTTCTTATTGGCGCTTTGATCGGCTGGCACAAGCATCCGACCCTAACGCTCTTCTGTCCTGGAGAGCAGATCGAGGAAGTCATTGAGGCTGACGCTCCTCTGAGCCAGCTCGATGGTTGGGTGGAATATCGCAAGTACGAATCTGGCGGATTTTTCCGTTCTTGGGATGATAAACCGCAACAGTATCAAAAGTCAGATTGCAGCGCATTCTTGTACGAGTGATATGATAGATACAGGTCATGAGAAAGACCATCCAGATTCAAGTCAAAGATTTTAACCAAATTATCAGCAAAATCGTCAAGATTCCAAAGAGCCGCAAGCGCCTGATTCAGCTGAACAAAAAGAGCGGAATCCACACTATGATGGTTCCTCTCGGAGATGTTCTGAAGCCAATCTCTGCGTTCGTCAGGAAGTACGACACTGCTGTCAGGAGCAAAAAGTAAATGGAAGCAAAAATTCGTCTAGACCAATTCGGTAGCCCTTACCTCGTAATTTCCTACTCCGAGCGAGTCGGAGATGAGGCGTCAGCAGCAGAGGATGCTGAGAGACTATTCTTTCAGAAGATCAACAGCAACGGCGGCACCGTTCACATTGTTTCGGGTAAGGAAAGAAACTCACGCGTTCTCTTAGTGCCTGGCTATGGCAAGGTGCCTGCGCAGTACGCTGCGAGTCTCAGCGCATCGCCTGCAGAGGCTACGTTGAAGGTTACGAAGGTTCCTACGACCGCTGATCCTTCTTCAATTTCGGCTAACGACACCGTGACCGACAACACTCCGCCTCCTTCTGAACTCTAGAATTGAGGGTGCCATAAGAATACGACATAACCGTCTCGTTGGGTTAAATGACGACTATAAACAGCCCTCATTATGAAACCACCAAGTGCCAGGAAAAAGCCAGGATTTTCCGCTATAAGATACAAGTACGATGCCTACAAAGCTCGCGCAAAAAGGGTTGAAAAAGAGTTTTCGATACCTTTTGAAGAATTTGAGACTATCGTAACCCAAAACTGTTCTTATTGTGGCTCTCCTCCTAGGCCGTTCAATCAGTATGTTAAATCAGATGGAACCAGAAACAGAAAAGGCTCCCTGATTTCCGATGAATGGATAAGCGTTAGCACCGTCCGCGTAAATGGCATAGACAGAAAAGATAATTCTTTAGGATACGTGATCGGAAATTGCGTGGCTTGTTGTGAGCAATGCAACAAGTCAAAGCTTACCTATACTGTCAAAGAATTTCTTGACCACGCAAATCGTATTGCGATCCATCAAAAGTCACTGGATGTTCAGACCACCCAAAAATCCTAAAGTAGAAGAGCTGCTAAAAAGCTCTCGCGAGCGACGCCTGAACACTTCTGAGCTTCCACAGGAAAAGAAGAAGTGCATTTGGTGTATGTCCGATCTGTCTGGTAGGAAGTATATGTGGTGTTCCACAGAGTGTCAAACCTCCGCTTGGGCTCACATCAACCCTCAAAAAGAGGGCGGATTAAATTTGCTTTTGGTGAAGCAGGGATGGAAGTGTGCGAGTTGTCAATTTGACTATTACCCTTACGTTCTCAAGTTAGCTAAGCGTACTGAGCTAAGAAATATTGAAGAGTACCAATTTAGTCTGATGAAGAGGCTCAAGCGTAACCTTTCCGAAAATCTCAAGCCAGAAGTTGATCATATAACTCCTATTTACAAAGGTGGTCAGTCTTTGGGCTTTACTAATCACCAAATTTTGTGTACGCTTTGTCATAAGGCCAAATCAAAAATTGACAACAGCGGCCCAAGAAAGAAGAGCAAATGTCCTACTGGTTCGAGCGATGCAGGCTAGACTCCGATCCGCTTAGATCAACCACATACAAGGTGGGCGATACTGTTGTGCACGTCGCTGGCCGTCCAGACTACAGGCCAGAGGCGATCGATAAAAACTACCTCGCAAAAGTTTACGCTTGGCTTTCCGTCACTGACCGCTTTGTTCCTCCGCCTCCTGGCGCGTACTCTCAGTGGAGTCCCTGGATTGAGAATGGGCCTCCTGACATGGAAGTTCTTTTCACTTGCCTGAAGGTGCTTCATTATTGGATCGACGAATTGAAGCTTCCAGAAGTGGTGATTCATTGCGACGCAGGGACCCACAGAAGCGTCACTGTTTTTGGCGCTTACCTTCGCACTTATCATCCAGAAAAGGCGCAAGAAATTTCTGACAATTTTACGATGCTCAATAGGGATCATCGCTCTGATCCTCTAGAGTATTGGGATAGCTACGTCGAGGAGTGTCCACATTTCAAGAAGGCCATCGAGTACTTCAAGAATACAGAAGATGACCCAGAATGGGGCAATGAGAGCCTTGAGCGAGTCCTTAGCAGAGCATATTGCGATGAGCCAGAAGTGAAGGATGAGTGTGGAGTTGAGACCCAAAGTTCATGGGCACGAAGGCAGGTTTGGAAGAAATGAAGCTTTTCAAAAAAGAACACTACGAAAAGGTCTTTGCTGAGAAAAATACGGCCGAGCAAGAAAACGAGAAGCTTAAGGCTCTACTCAAAGAGTTCAGGGAAGACCTCAAATGGATCGACACTCAGTTCATGGGCACGAGCGCCTTGGTGGCCAGAAAAGTCAGGGAGATGTTAGAGAAAGTAAGGAATGTGCTATCCAAGCCGTAAATCCATGATGTGCAGCGGCAGGGAGCTAGACATGCAAGCGGCTTTTGTAGGCTTCAAGCGCCGTCGCTATTTTTGGGTCTTTAAAGAAAGCGATAGACATTTGAGAGAAAGAATTGTACGATTTTTTAAGTCAATCAAAAGGTACTAAAGGAGAGAAACATGTTCGGACTTTTCAAGAAAAAGAACACCCAGGTTGCTGAGCCCAAGAGCTACGAAGAGATTCGAGCTGATCGTCTGAAGTTTCAGAGCGACAATTTGAAGCTGATCGCCCGAGTCGGAGTTCTAGAAAAAAACATCAAGGACTTGAAGGAAGACAACCAAGTGCTTGAAGACCAGAAGGGTTCTTTGGAAAATGAGATCGACGCCAAGGACAATGAGATTGACAACCTAAAGGATAAGATCGCCGCTCTCGAAGAGAGGCTGGCCGATGCCAAGCAGGATAAGAACGAGAAGAAGGTCACTTACGCCTCAGCTCGCAAGGTCATGACGAAAGCTAAACTGAAGGACATGCGAAAGGCTCTTGAGGCCGTCCCTGCTGGCGCCAACGGCTTCAGTGGCTCCGTCACCGTGTACGACAAGAAGAAAAAGACGCTTAAGAACGTCAAGCTTGAGTCCAAGCAACAGGCCCTAGACATTGTGACCCAGGCGGAGAAGGGCAATGTCGATATTGTCCTGTGAGCGCCTTGAAAGCGGCGGATTCGTCGTAGAAGTAACTGAAAAAGACCACTCGCTCCATGTAGACTTTGCCATTGGCTCTATAGTTCCCAATTCCACAAACACTACGAATTCGATAACGATCCAGAATAACGCTGGCGTTGTTCAGATTGAGAATGGCCAGGGTTATATCGCTGATCAGCCTGGGAATTACGTCATAAATAACAACATGACCTTCTGGAACAATTCGACTATGTTTCAGGTCGTGGGCTACAAATTTTTCTTCTTGAACGGATTTTTGAAGTGTGTGAAGAAGGAAATTGCCGCTTCCAATGTGTATGCCAATACTACGGCTGTTTCCTCAACGGCGCCAGCGCCAGTGTTCTCTCGTGGACCGCATCGCAACAGTCTATGCGAGCCTTACGAGTTGGTTGGCACATTAACGAATCGTCGAATGATCGTGTGCGTCCAGGCGAAGTTGTTAGCCTTGGCAGAGAGAAAGGGAATCTCTGTTCCAAGGAAGTATGTTGCACAGCCAGAGCCTGTAGCTGATCAGATAGCTCTCAAGCCGTTTTTCGCACTCTTTGACTGGTTGGCCTATCCCCTTTTTAGAGAGATAGATAGCCTAGCTCTGGCGCACAATCTGAATACGTATGCTAGAAAACTGATGTGTCCAGTGTTGAAGCCAATGAACTTCAAGGATCTGGTAGAGTTCTATTACGGCACTTCTACAGCTAAAATGTTGGAAGAGATTTGGAAGGTAATCACCTGGGGCGGAGAGTTTAGGAGGTTTCAGTTTTCAGCATCCACTATTTAAGCTGGAGCCATGCAAGAATTCTTGCTGAGAGATGAGGGTACAATTGAAGTCGGTGCGGATTACGCCATAGGGATGGGGAATCGCAGACTTCAATTTCTGGTCTTTACTGTAGGCCCTGCCCTCTTTAGGACCGTGGGTTTTGATTATCTGTACCAGTTTTTGCCCTTGCTTGGCCCTGAAACTGGTGTGTACAAAAAGAATCCAGGCAGGGTTGATCCTCACGACTTTCCGTCTGATCGCCATTTCGAGAACATATTTTCTCATTTGCTCAAATTCATCACACCAAAGAAGTTGATTCATTTGCTCAGCGAAGAAGAGATTGTCTACAAGATGAATTTGCTAGAAGACACCTATGACATGCTCACGGCATACTCGGACCCAGAGAAAATTCCTAGTTCTCTACGGGGTATGTATCCCAGGGGTCTTGAGATCGACTTCAAGTTTAAGTGCCTAAAAGAATTCCACGACAAGATTTCTGTCCAGTACACGATCATCAAGGCTGAAGCAGAAAATAAGGATATTCCTGTAGACGAACTCTTTGCTCAGCTAGACGGAATGGAGTCCAAGGGACTCAAGATCGTGGTTCCAAGAAAAACCGCTCAGCTTTCTCTCTGGGGAAAATTGCTCAACATTTGCATCGCTTCCTATGGCGACAAAGCGGCTAGAGGAGAGACGCTTCTTCTTGGAGTAGAGAAGGAGGGTCAGATCAAGTACTGCTTGGAATTCTATCCTCACGAGATTATGAGGCCTGAAAAGCAAGAAATTGTTGGTCTCATTACAGAAGAAATTTCCGTCCCAGCTATTGAGTCCAAGGTGATTAGGTCTTTTCTTCCCAAGATCGAAGAGAGAATGGCGATGGTTCCAGCCGATTATCAAGATGAGGCTGGTCTTTATTATGCCGTTTCTATGAGACAGTTTCGTGGTGATAGAAACGGTGATCCTACTGCCGATGATCGAGGTGTTATAGAGCACTTGTTGAACAAGTGGATCATGGATAATTTAGATACATTTAAGGGACTCATGCCAGGAGTGATTAGGAAGGACTACGATGCTAAGTGGCACGAAAACTTCATTGCTCAAGCCGCCAATGAAGCTATATTGGCTCAGGGCCAACCAGATCAATTGATTGTAAATCCGCAGGTTTGGCAGAATTACCAAAATATTCTTCAAAATCAGGAGTTTGTCCCACTTCCGCCAATTGAAAATATTGTTGTTGACGTTAATGTCTAACCACGATAGTCTGGAATCAGAAGGAGCAAACATGCCTATTAAAAGTTTTTTAACCAAAGTCGGTCTCGTGGAGGATGACATTCCAGTGACCAAGGCGAAGTCGGCTCCAGCGCAGTCGTTCGCAAGCGCACCCACGCCGTCACCCACCAAAACCTACTCGCCGCCAGCCCCAGAGGTTGATCCTTCTATCCAGGAGATGCTGCAACAGTCTCTCCAGGAGAATAAGCTTTCAGGATTCGACTACCTCAAGTTCGTTTCTGCGGTCGAGGAAACTCGCTCCACGGGCGTGGCCGAGGAAGCTCGCTACAAGATGACCTTCTCTACGGCTAAGCAGTTAGGCGTGGGCAAGGACGGCCTTCTTAAGTCTGGCGCTCACTACTTGGAAGTCCTGGAGCAGGACGAGAGCGATTTCAATTCTGACTGTGCGCAGTACGAAAAAAATGAAGTTCAGTCCAGAGCCTCGAAAATCGCCACGATAGAATCGACGATCGCCGATCTGACCACCAAACTTGCTCAACTGAATCAGGACCATACGGCACTGACACAGGAGCTTGAAGAAGAAAAAACGAAGCTTGAGTCAAGAAGGACCGCTTTCCGCGTGACACTCGAAAGTGTGCGTGGTACGATCAGGTCGAATATTGACAAAATCAATCAGTATTTATAGGAGCAAGTATGGACCAGACCACAATCGCAAAGAAGCCTTGGTATAAGAAGTCAGAGAACATGATCGGAGCGCCCGTAGTAGGTGTCGCTGTTTTGGCTGCATTCGCCTGGGTCGGAGTGCACGTTCTGCCCTTCGTGATCCTGGCCGCAACCAACACGATCTATGCTGTCGTGCTGATGGGCGCCCTCGCGGGCCTGACCTTCGCTGCTCTCGATAAGAACATCCACGCAGCTGTGTACTACGGCTGGAAAAACCTCACCAGGGCGATCGGGTACGCAATCGTCAATCAAGATCCGATCGGTGTCATCGAGACCAGTATCAAGATCATGCAGGCCAGACTGAATGAAATGTCTGCCAGCAAGTCGGAGGTTGGTGGCCAGCTGAAGGCTCTTAGCTCCAAGATCAAGTCCAACGCCGATCGCGCGGAAATGGACATGAAGAAGGCTCAGCAAGCTGAAAAGCAGGGTGACACTCAGGGCAAGATCCTGATGGCCCTTGAAGCTCAGCAGCTGACTCTTTCAAACAAGAGTCTATCCGAGACCAAGACCAAGATCGAACTCATGTATCGTGTTCTGGATAAGATGGTCTCCACGGTTGACTTCAACATCAAGAAAACGTCCAGTGAGCTTGAGATCAAGAAAGAAGAGCGCAAGGCGATCATGGCCGCTCACGCGGGCATGGTGAAGGGCTGGAAGGTTATCGGAGGCGGTGGTCCAGAGGCGGAAATGTTCAATCGCGCCATGGAAAGCATTGCCGAAACTGCCAACAGGCAGCTGGCTGAGATCGACGACATCATGGATCTCTCCCAGGGAATCATCAAGGGTGTTGACCTCGAAAAGGGCGTCATCCAGGACGATGCACTCAAAATGCTTGAACAGTGGGAGAAGGGCGGAAGCTCTGCTCTCTTGGGAACCGACAAGGCTGTGTTGATTTCACAGGCTTATGATCCTAAGCAAGCTGTTGATTTCTCGTCGGCTGCTGAGCCTGCTAAGGTTCTGGCTAAGACGGGTAAGTCGGGCAAGTTCAAGAATCTGTTGGATAAGTAAACTCAAAGAAAAGGAGAAATGTATGAATATCGTAAATGATGAAAGTGGTCGGGCTACGCTGCTTGCAAAACTTTTGATCGCAGTAGCCGTGTGTGGCGGGGCCTTCTTCGGCCTCCGCAAAGGTGTCGAGCTTGGGGTAATTCCAGCTCCTGGGTTCGTGAAGTCTCTGGTTCCTAGTCAGATTCAGCTTCCTGAACTCAAGGATGCCCAGGTGGCCAACGTGGCTCCCGCGCCGTTTCCTGGAGAAGCGCCCGCGAACGTCGCTTCGACTTTGATCAGAGGCGAAATTTGGGAGTGGAACGCTCAGATGGGCCTTCTGTACGCCAATGGCGGCGCTCAGACTACTCGTGGCTCTCTGATGGAAAAGAGGAAGGTCAACCTTCAGCTTACTCGCCAGGATGACACGAACAAGATGCAGGAAGATCTGATCACCTGTGCTAAGGAAATCCACGACGGCGCGAAGCAGTGCTCAACGGGCGCTAACTTCGTGATCATCATGGGCGACGGTAGCGCTCAGTTCGCCGCCGCTGCGAATCCTCAGCTGAAGAAGATCAACGATTCCCTCGTGGTCATCGGCGCTGTCGGTTACAGCCGTGGTGAGGACGCCTTCATGGCTCCGCCCAAGGTTCGCAATAACCCGCAGAATGCCAAGGGCTTGCTGGTTGCTGGCGTGCTCCGAGACGGCGACTGGAACATCGCTCTCAAGTGGGCTGGTGACAACAACATCAAGAACAATCCTGACGAAAAGACCTACGATCCTGAAGCGATCAACTGGGTCAACGCTCCTGACTACAATAAGGCGGCAGAAATGTACGTCGCTGGTCAGTGTGAAGATCGCAAGGTTGTCAAGGACGGTCGTCCTACCACCGAAGTTAAGCATGTGTGTGTTGACTCGGTAGTTACCTGGACTCCTGGCGACGTTACGGCTGTGAAGAACAAGGGTGGCTTGATCAAGGTGGTTTCCTCCAAGGAATACCGCTCTCAGATGCCCTCGGTCATCATCGGCTCACGTGCCTTCTTCAACGCTAACCGCGAAGAAGTGGTCAATCTGCTTGCCGCTACCTTCGAGGGTGGCGACCAAGTACGAGCCTATGATAAGGCCTTGTACAAGGCAGCTGAGATTTCGGCCAAAGTTTACGCCGATCAGGACGCTGCGTACTGGTACAAGTACTTTAAGGGCGTGACTGAAACCGATAGAGAAGGCAACCAAGTCTTTCTCGGTGGCTCTGCTGTGAACGGTCTTGAAGACAACATCATTCTTTTCGGGCTTCGTCCTGGAGTGAACGATAACTTCCGCTCGACGTACACGCTGTTTGGCAGCATCGTCATGCAGCAGTACGGTGAACTCTTCAAGGACACTCCGCTTCCTGAGATCCGCGAAATCGAGGACAAGTCTTTCGTAATCGCCGCTCAGTCGGTTGCTGACTCCGCAGGTGCTGCGGCTGATACTCCTACGTTTCAGGTCAGCAGCACGAGTACGGTGGTTTCGAGCCGATCTTACAGCATCACCTTCGATACGGGCAAGGCTACCCTTACCCAAGAAGGTATCCGTCAGCTGCTCTTCCTGAAGGACAACCTGGCTATCACTGGGCTGAACATCAAGATCGACGGTCATACGGATAACACTGGCGATGAGCAGCGCACCAACCTGCCACTGTCGGTGGCCCGCGCGGAGGCGGTCAAGACCTTCCTCCAAGCTGCTGCTCCTGGTAACTTCCCCAGCTCACGCTTCCAGGTGACTGGACATGGTTCCATGCAACCTCTCTCGTCTAATGCCACTGCGTCGGGTCGCGCTGCGAACCGCCGAGTGCAGATCACGCTGGTTAAGTAACCTCAACGTAATCGGGGGCACCTTCGGGTGCCCCCAGTTACAGAAAGACTTTTGTGAAGTTCCTAGCACTTCTTCTGGTGTTTTTATCGGTTGCCGCCCAAGCTGACATGGCGGAATTGAATGTGGGTTTTGGGCAGGGTTCCAAACCTTTCTACGGCGGAGATTACGAGTTTGTCAGCGAAATGCCGTATGTCGATGTTTCTTTGACTGGAAACGCAGATTATATTCAGCCATACGTTTCTTTTGGCCTTCAGTTCGAGCACTTGAACGTTGGCCTGGCAAACGCCCTGGTAATCGCCAGGGATGGCTCTGGAGCGCATTACATCGTTGGACCAGAGCTGGGGTACATGCAAAACCTCAACTCTCTGATCTACGTCAAGGAGAACAACAGCTACATGGGTTTTGATGGGCCGTTCAGCTTTTCATGCACCTTTAGCCTCGGATTGAATTTATGAAGGATTTCCTAGCCATTTTCTCCCCCAACAAGATCCTGTCTAAGTCTACGGGAAGCTTGTTGGTGGTGAGCCAGATCTTTTTGTTCTTGATGGTGTGGTATTGCACCAATTTCACCTTTTTGCCCAGCCCGAGCGAGACACTGTATTCTTTTGGTCAGCTTTGGAAAGAAGGCATGGGAGCGGAGTTGATTACTAGCTTTTACCTGAACCTCCAGGCTATTGGCACCGCCCTACTAGTTTCCTTGGGTCTAGCGTACTTGAGCGTCATTCCCTTCTTTAGGCCCGTCATTTCCTTCTTTGGAAAGCTTCGGTTCCTTTCCCTGGCGGGTCTGACATTCTTCTTTACTATGGCCGCAAAGAGCGGACATGAACTCAAGCTGTACTTGCTGGTTTACTCTATCTCTGTGTTCTTTGTGACGAGCATGATGGACGTATTGGATTCTATCCCAAAGGTACAGTTCGATTTGGCTCGCACGCTGAAGATGGGAGACTGGAGAATCGTCTGGGAAGTCATCATTCTTGGTCAGGCAGATAAGGTATTTGACTGCTTGCGGCAGAACGCTGCCATTGGTTGGATGATGCTCACCATGATTGAGGGCATGTCCAGGAGCGAAGGTGGGATTGGAGCGATCCTTCTCAACCAAAATAAGCACTTCCATCTTAGTTCTGTGATGGCGATTCAATTGCTCATCCTGGGCGTAGGACTAGGGCAGGATTACGTGATCGGCGTGCTCAAGAGCGTGTTCTGTCCTTACGCCACACTAACGACGGAGAGAAAATGAGCACCTATACTTTTGGCAAGTCACTTCTCAAGGTTGAAAATATCTGCCTGGAATACGAAGGCAGGCCTGTTTTAAAGAACGTCAACGCTGAGATTAAGGACATCATCGTCCCTGGAAAGACTACTGGTCAGATCGTAGGCTTCCTAGGCCCTTCTGGTATCGGCAAGACGCAGCTCTTCAGAATCATCGCTGGCCTGAACAAACCCTCTTCTGGAAGGGTCTCTGTGAATGGCCTGAACAGAGAGGTGATCGCTGGTGAGGTTGGCGTCGTCGCTCAGAGCTACCCGCTCTTCGAGCATCGCACGGTGCTTTCCAATTTGATGCTATCCGCCATGCAGAACGAGAGTAACGAGAAGATCGCCAGGGAAAAGGTTATTGAATACCTGAACGAGTTTGATCTGGTCGATAGGGCTCAAGTGTATCCAAATCAGCTTTCTGGCGGTCAGAGACAGCGCTGCGCCATCATTCAGCAGGTTTTGTGTTCAGAGCACTTCCTGTTGATGGACGAGCCTTTCTCTGGTCTCGACCTGTTGATGCTTGAGAAGACTTGTCAGCTTTTGAACAAGCTTGCCAACAAGGACGACTTGAACACCATCATCGTCGTCACCCATGACATCGCCGCCGCAGCGTCCATCTCAGACCATTTGTGGTTGATGGGCAGAGATACAGGCCCAGACGGCAGAAAAGTTCCTGGCGCTAGAATCACAAAAGAGTACAATCTGATTGATAGGGGTCTGTGCTGGCATCCTGAGATTGCCAGAACGGCCAAATTCTCTGATTTTGTCAGAGAGATCAAGGAAGAATTCAAGAATTTGTGAGGTTTTATGTTTGAACTCAGATACGGGTCGGATGGTCGGAAGGTGCTCGTCTTTGTCAGAAGAGACGAGCTGTCCGAGGAAGAACAGAAGATCCCTAGGCCGAGAGGTATGTGGGTCGAAATCGGCCACGAGAGAGAAAAAGAGATCAATTACTTCATTGAGTTCAATCGGAGTCAGGGTCTTCAAGTGGAGCGTGACGAGCGGGGCTTTTGGAGAGCACTGATCCTCACGGATTAGTATGGTCAAATACGTCAAAGGCGACCTCTTCAGTTCTCGGTGCGATGTGTTGGCTCATGGCTGCAATTGCCGTGGTGGCTACGGCTCAGGCGTGGCATACGCTATGGCCAAGAAATACCCCAAGGCGAGAGAATCGTATTTAGAGAAGTTTGAAGAGGACGGCTGGAAGCTTGGCGAGGTTCAATTTGTCGTCACGCATGACGGTGTTGTGATAGCCAACTGCGCTACTCAGGCATCTTACCTTCCAAGAGGAATTTGCCACGCCAATTACCCAGCCATCCGTGTGTGCATGACTAAAGTCAAAGAATTCGCCAAAGTAAACAACAAAACAATCGCCATTCCAAAAATTGGAGCTGGACTTGCTGGTGGTGACTGGAACATAATCGAAGGAATCTTGAATGAAGTCTTCGACGACTATGATGTGACAGTTTACTACCTGGAGTAGCGATTGAGCGAAACCACCGTAAGTTTCAGCAAGAGACAAATTGAGTACTTGATAAAAAAGACTGGGGCGGATAACCCCCAGGAAGCTATCGAGATTTTCGCCTTGATCATCAGGGATGAACGAATTGAGCCTACGAGGATGTTGCTCTACCTGAACAAAGTGATGGAAAAAGATGGAGTGAAATAGTGGAACATAAAGTTTGCACCAAGTGCCGTTCTTTCAGATTTCTCGACAGTTTCTATAGGCGTAAGAATGGCACATACTATTCTGTATGTAAGGTGTGTTGCGCAGAGCATCAAAGAGAACGGTGGAAGAAAAACAAGGATCGCGTGAAGTCCATTCAAAAGAGATATCTGGAAAAGAATCCAGATGCTCGCGTGAACACCTTGCTAAAGAACAAGTTTGGTATTACTCTGGAACGGTACAATGAGGTTCTGAGTAGCCAGGGTGGAGCGTGCGCGATATGTCTCAGGAAGCCTGGGAAAAGAATGCTCTGCGTAGATCATTCTCACAAAACTGGAAAGGTTCGTGGGATTTTGTGTCACCAATGTAATCACGCCATTGGATTACTACGGGACGATCCTTCTGTTGTTCAAAAAGCAGCGGAATACTTGACTAAATATGTTGATTGTTAGTAAATTCCATGATTATTACGATACGGCATCCATCTACGGGGTGGACAAGACGTGCGTGTACAAACGCCTGACTGAAGAAGTCAAGGTTGTAAGGCGTAATTGGGATAATCCCTACACGGTCAAACTGCCCAACAAAACCGATCTGGTAATCCCTCGCATCTACGGAAACAACCGCTTCAGCACATATCCCGCCGAAAGTTTGGGTCGTATTACTCTGAGTCAGAGGATCGTAGGATTCTGCGGCAATTTCTATCCTGTCGTTACGGTGACGGTGGATTCATGCGACAATCCGACTGGAAAGATCAAACCTCTCTACTTCTACGATGCTGATAGCTTCTCTGAGTTTGCGGCCAAGGAAAATATTTTTCGGCAAGAGGCCAGATATTGGTATTCGCCCAGGTGGGACAGCCATAATCTAAAGTATGAGCAGGGTGTTAAGAATTTTTTCGCTGCTGCTTCCGAACTGAAGAAGTGCGAGGAAATTTTTCACGCCTTCAAGGTCCCTACTTTTGTTCTTGGTGACGATGAGAAGTTGATTCTCAATCCTTGCCTAAAAAGTTTTGGTTTCATGAAAGTGAAAGATCCTCAGACTGCCTTTCAGGACGTTTATATGTTTCTGTCTGGCGTCATTGGCGCACCGCCTCCTCCGAAAGAAAAAATGTCGGACAAGGTTTTGGCTGCCGCAAAGGGTCACGATGGAGAATACAGCTTCAAGAAACCGCCAGGCAAACGCGGAAAGACTAGGTGGAGATAATGGAATACGACCAGTGGAAAAGTTTGACGCCAGAGCAAAAGAAGAAGGCCTTCCAGATCTACAAGGGATCGACTTGGTTCATGCTCAAGTACAGCTTTACTGCGATGTGTCTACTCCTGGCAGCGGACGTTGCCGTCATCGAAATCTACAAGCGCTTCGTTGATTCAGAAGATTTTCTCAAGTTTGGATTTTTTGTGAATGCGCTTTTTTATTTCATCTCATTTTTTCGTACTCAGCGAAAAGAGCGTGATAGAGTTAGAGAAGAACTCAAAAAAATTTAGAAAACTAGCCAGTAGCTGTAGTTGACAAGGATCGCGATGAAGAACGGCTTTGATGTCTTTTCGACCAAGTTTGCGCACGACATTTACCTTCAAAAATATTCAAAAGACGGAGTAGAGACCTGGGACGACACGGCCAAGCGCGTCACTGAAGCTGTCTGCTCTCAACTTTTGGATAGTAAAACAAAAGAAAAAATCTACAACATTATCTTGGAACGCAAGTTCATCCCTGGTGGTCGTTATCTATATGCCGCAGGGCGTGAGTTCCATCAGGTCAACAACTGCTTTTTGTTCCGCGCAGAGGACAGCCGTGAGGGTTGGGCTGATCTGCAACACAAGGCCACGGCATCTCTCATGACGGGCGGCGGTATTGGTGGTGAATACTCTAAGCTTCGAGAAGAGGGTTCGCTGATCAGACGCACTGGTGGCAAGGCTACAGGGCCAATTGCGCTCATGAACATGATCAATGAGAGCGGTCGCTACATCATGCAAGGCGGAGCAAGACGCTCTGCTATTTGGGCAGGCCTTGCTTGGTGGCATCCAGATATCTTCAAGTTCATGCATCTCAAGGACTACAGTCCAGAGCTTAAAGCGGCCAAACTGGCCGACCTAAATTTCCCTCTTCCGATGGAAGGGACGAACATTTCAGTCGTCTATGACACGGAATTCTTCATCGCCATCGAAAATGAGGGCCATCCCAAGCACCAGTGGGCCAAATCCGTCTGGCTTGAGAACTGCAAACAGGCTTTCCAGAGCGCTGAACCTGGAATGAGCTTCAATTTTCGCAAGGACAATGAGTGTCTGCGCAACGCATGCACCGAAGTTGTCAGCGAAGACGACTCTGACAAGTGCAACCTGGGCACAATTTGGCTGAATCGAATGAGAGACAAGAGAGATTTGGCCGAAACTACCAAGCTTTCTACCCTTTTTCTGCTCTGCGGCGGTATCTACAGCGATGTTCCGACCCAAAGAATCAGAGAAGTGGGCGTAAAGAACAATCGAATTGGCCTTGGTCTTGGTGGAATTCACGAATGGCTCATGGCCAGAGGATGTGATTATGAGGTTACGCCAGAATTGCACAAACTTTTGTCGGTTTATGAGCAGGAAAGTGACTCGGCAGCCTTCATCGGCGCAAAACAGCTTGGAGTTTCGGTCCCGAAGGGTGTCCGAGCCATTGCTCCGACTGGAACGATCGGAATTATCGCAGAAACCACGACTGGCATTGAGCCGCTGTTCTGTAAAGCGTATAAAAGGCGCTACCTGAAGGAACAAAAGTGGGTTTACCAGTACGTGGTCGATGGTTCCGTGAAAAGACTGCTTGATCAGGGCGTCAAAATAGAAAATATCAAGGATTCTGGAGATTTGACGTTCAAACAGCGAGTCAAATTCCAGGCCGACGTGCAAAATTACGTCGATATGTCGATTTCTAGCACGTGCAACGTTCCTTCTTGGGGATCTGCCACTAATAATGAGTCCTCTCTTGAGAAAAACTCTGCTACACTATTGAAATATGCCAAACGCCTACGCGGTTTTACTGTTTATCCTGACGGATGTCGTGGTGGTCAGCCCCTTACTAGGGTTGATCTGGAGGAGGCGTTGCAGGATGAAGGAAAAGTCTTTGAAGAACAAGAAAGAGATTGCGTAAACGGAGTTTGTGGACTATAGTTGACTTATGGGAAGACCTAACGAGGAAGCTGAAATCAGAAAAGATCACGAAATCATGGAGACTATTCGTCGTCATAAGCGTGATTACCACGAGCGTACTAGGCATATGAACGAGGACGAGAAAGCCGTCTACGACGATGCTCTGAAGCGCAAATACAAAGAGGTATTCGGCGATGGATAGAAACAGAATTTACAATGCCAGTAATCCGTGGCAGGGAAAGTACAAGAGAGTTCTCTGTGTGTGTAGCGCGGGCCTGCTTAGGTCGCCGACTACTGCGGTTGTTCTTTCTCAAGAGCCGTACAATTTCAACACTCGCGCCGCAGGCCTTGATACTGGCCATGCACTTGTCGCCGTAGACGAGATTCTTCTGCACTGGGCACAGGAAATTGTTTGCATGAACGAGGAGCAGGAAGAAAGGCTCAACGATAAGCTAAAGAAGCTTGGTCTTACGAAAACACCAGTCATTGCTTTGGGCATTCCAGACTCGTTTCCGTACCGTGACCCTGAGCTGATGAAAATGATCAAGGAGAAATACGATGCTAAAAGTGGAAGAAGCGAAGCGGGAACTCAGCCAGAAGAATCTGAATCAGATTCAGACTGAGACGGCCTGGAAGTGGGCCAGCCGTGCGGCGGCTAGTTTCGAGAATTGCCTATCCGAAACTGGCTCGAAGAAGCTTGCTTGTTGGAGTATCGGCGAAGAGTACTTCCACGAAGCCCTTGAGCACGCGGCCTTGGTTGAAGGTGATGACCTGATTTCCCAGGTCAAAAAAGAACTTGTTCCCTACCAGGAAAAGGCAGCGGAAGATATGGACAAGACGTTTGGAGGCGAAGATGCTGGGCGCCCAGATCCTAAGTAATCCCATTCTAGTCACTAGAACCGAATACTTTTCGGTCGCGTTCGTGTTCGTTTTGATCGGTCTGTTCTACACCATGCACCAAATGTTCCTAGCCCCTCATGAAAGGGAAAGAGATGGCTTTTGATGTTGAAGCAATCGTCGAGATCCCCTTTGGGTCTTGGTACAAATACGAAGTAGATAAGCAAACTGGCCAGTTGATCATCGACAGGCCGCTTCCAGCTGAACTTCCATACAACTACGGCTACATTCCCCATACCTTGCACGGAGACGGTGATCCGCTAGACGTTTGCATTCTGGGTAAATACCCCATCTATCCGCTCACCAAGGTAAAGCTGAAGGTTCTTGGTGCGTTCATTTGTAACGATAATGGCGATTCAGACGATAAGGTGATCGCCAAGTTCGTTCGTTCCGACATTCCCGAAGCAGCAGAAAAAGAACTCATTGAAGAAGTCCGACAATATTTGTCTACCTATAAGCCTGGCTTCGTGGTAGAACGGTTTGTGGGAGTCGAAGAGGCTCAAGAAATTCTGATGAAGGATTTGGTCGCGTACCAAGAAGATGCCGAAGGGAAGGCGTATTGAACAAGCTTCTCGAAATCAAATTTGGTTCTCACCTGTATGGAACGGATACTCCAGAATCTGATCTGGATTACAAGTCTATCTATGTACCCACGGCTAGAGAGATCGTCCTGCACACCTACAAGAAGGTGGATTGCATCAGCCGCAAGAAAAAGCACTGTGAGCGCAACAACAAGGAAGACGTGGATATTGAGGTTTTCAGCCTTGATCGCTTCCTCGACGATTTGATGGCTGGTCAGACCTGGGCGCTAGATATGTTCTTTGCGACAGAAAGTTCCTACACGGAGTGCAGCCTGCTTGGCAGGGGTGTCATGATGGACCTCCATATGAACAAGGAGCGCTTGTTGACCAGGAACGTAAACGCTTTTGTGGGTTATGCTCGCCAGCAGGCGGCTAAGTATGGCATTAAGGGCTCTCGAATGGACGCCCTGAAGCGTACCATGGTCCTCCTTGAGTCGTTGCCTCAATGGGACAGGCTTGCTCAGTACGATAAGCAGGTCTATGCCTTGGTGGATGAGTGTAAAGAGCTTATCTCCCTTGAAAGAACCCCTCTCGTTGAAGTGGTAATGGTGCCAGGGCCGAACAAGGTCGATATGATGCCTCACTTGCACGTTTGTGGTCGGAAAATGGCCTTTCAGACCCCAATCAAGATCATCAAAGAGTGCTACGGCAAAATCCTGGCTGAATACGGCCAAAGGGCCAAAAAGGCTCATTTAGCAGGTGGAGTAGACTGGAAGGCCCTGTCCCATGCCGTTAGGGTCAATCACGAGGCTCTGGAGCTGCTTAAAACGGGCAAGGTAACGTTTCCGAGGCCTGAAAGGGAGCTTTTGCTCAAAATCAAGACTTCTGGTCAAACCCAGGCAATGGAGGATAAAGAAGTCTACGCTATGATCGAGCAGGGTCTTTTGGAGTTGACTGAAGCACACGGACATTCTACTCTCAGAGATGAGCCCGACTACGAATGGGCAAATGATTATGTGTACAACCTGTACAGTAACATTGTGAAGAGGGATGGATGAAACTCGTCATTGCTGGCTCTAGACATCTAGACGTAGATCAGGAACTCATTGAGGGCGCTCTGTGGGCTCACAAGGTTTCGTTGGTCGTTCCAGACGACGAGATCGTTGCTGGTGGCTGTCCTACGGGCGCCGACCGAGCGGCGCACGATTTCGCTTATTCCCAAGGGTTCAAGTACAAGGAATTCCCAGCTGACTGGAAAAAGTACGGCAATGGAGCGGGACCGCGTAGGAATGCTGAAATGGCTGTCTATGGCGACGCCCTGCTTCTCATTTGGGATGGAAAATCTGCTGGCAGCGCAAACATGCGGGCCAGAATGGCTGGAATGAAGAAACCTATCTACGAAGTCATCTTTAGGAGCGAAAATGTCTAAGCTGACACTTTTGGTTGGTCCTCCTGGTTCTGGAAAGTCTACGCTAGCGAAGAAGTACGCTGGTGCTGGATTCGTTTACGTCAACCAGGACTCGCAGGGCAAGCAGCATTTGGCGGTTTTCGAGGAAGCTCTAAGAGAGGGTCGCGACATTGTTGTTGACCGATTGAACTTCTCGAAGGCTCAGCGCGATCGTTACCTTGAGCCAGCAAAGGCCAAGAGATACGAAACAGCTATCATCGTTCTACATCAACCTTACAAGGTCTGCTTGGAACGGATGCTGAAGAGAGAAGGCCATGAAACCATCAACAATGAGGACTCTGCCCGATCGGCGCTGGGTATGTTCTTCTCAAAGTACGAGCGTGTTCAGGATAGTGAAGCTGATACTGTTGCTCGTCATTGGCCTGATGGCGACAAGCCTCTAGCTGTCATCTGTGATTTGGATGGAACGCTCTGCGATATCCGTCACAGGCTTCACCACGTCCGCAGGACGGATGGTAAGAAGAAGGATTGGAAGAGTTTCTTTGAGGATCTTGACAAGGACACCATTCACACTTGGTGCGTGACTGTTCTTAGAGGGGCCGTCCAAGATGGCGCCAAGGTTGTGTTTTGCTCTGGCCGTCCAGATAATCACAAGAAACAGACCAAGAAGTGGCTTGAGGACCACGATTTTATCTACGAGCCCCTTTATATGCGCCCGCGCGGCGATAGCCGCGAGGATAGCGTCATCAAGGAGATCATCTTGGATTTTGAGCTTCTGACTCGTTACACGCCCTACTTCTTCATTGATGATCGCAAGCGGGTTGTCGATATGTGGAGGGCGCGTGGATTCGTGTGCCTTCACTGCGCAGAAGGCGACTTCTAATGACCTCCGCTGAGCGTTGGGTCAAAGAATGTCTCAGAAAGAAAAGGTATCGAACGCTGGAGTTCGCAGAGGAAATTGCGAAGAAGATCAAGAATGATCCAACCAAAGGAACTGAGCTGTACGTATACGCCTGTCCTAGTTGTCAAGGATTTCACTTGACCAAACTGAAGCAGTATAGTAATCGTTATAAGATATTGAGGGTATGCTAATGTTCAAATTTTTCGCTACAGATCGCTGGTACAAGAAAGCTTCTCAGGCTGAGGAAGGTTGTGCGGATTTGACCGCTGGCTCTCCAAAAATCGCAGCGGATTCGTTGACTGGTCCTTGCCCTTCGGAAGAGGGAGATTCAGGGAGCACGTTCAAGGTGCCCTATACGGCCATCCTGAACATCACCGAGCACAACAACGCCCACTCACTTGAGGTTTGCTGGGTGTATGGCTTCCAGGTGATCGCACAGAAGGGCAAGTTCAAGGTTGGCGATAAGGTCATTTATGTGCCCATCGACTCCATCCTTCCTCAGTGGCTTGAGGATCGTCTTTTCCCAGCTGACGCCAAGATCAAGCTGAACAAGCATCGTGTCCGCCAAATTCGCATTCGCAAGCTGGCTTCCCAGGGCATGCTCATTTCCCTTGAGGAAGTGGCGGATTACATCAAAACTCCAGTTCTTGAAAAGGACTATTCCCACTGGCTCGGTATCACTAAGTACGAGCCGCCAGCCCCTCAGATCCAGGGTCCAGGCGGAGGCAGGAACAGGAACAAGAAGCACGAGCATCCGTTGTTCCACAAGTACAACGGCATCGACAACATCAAGTGGTTCCCCGATCTTTTCAAAGAAGGGGAGACAGAAGTGGTCATCCAGGAAAAGCTCCATGGGACCAATGCCAGAGCGTCCTTGCTACCCTTTATGGCTACGACGTGGAAGAAGAAGCTTCTCAAGTTATTCCGTTTGGCACCCGCCATCGAAAGGTGCTATGGGAGCAACAACGTCCAGAAGTCCGTTTCTACCAATGCCAAGCACTGGTATGAGAACGACGTTTGGGGCGATACTTTCAAGGCCATCGACGTGTTCAGCAAGCTGAAGCTGGGCGAGATCGTCTACGGCGAAATCGTCGGTCCTGGCATCCAGAACAACTATGATTATGGCTTGAAGGAACATCGCTTCGTGGCGTTCGACGTGAAGGTGCTCCAGCCTGACGGCAAGTTCAAGTGGTTGAACCCTGAAGAGGTTGCGACCTACTGTGCTGAGCGTGGCTTCGAGCACGTTCCAGTCATCTACACTGGAAAGTACTATCGCAATCTGACCGAGAGCTTCACCAAAGGTCCGAGCGTATATTCTCCTACTCAGAAGGTCAGGGAAGGCGTTTGTATCAAGCAGCGCACCGAGTACGACTTTGGTGGCAACAAACGCGCTCTGAAGTGGGTTTCGGAGGATTACCTCGATGACAAAACGAACACCGACTTTCATTAGGATGGTGGGAGACATCCCCGAAGAGCATCGCGAACTAGCTGATCAGCTTTGGGCGTTCGAGGCTACGATCGTCATGAGCGGCGCGCCGCCTGAGCGCATGGCCCAAATGTACACCTGTCTGGCCCATGACTGGTATGAGATAGACGTTGAAGAAGAAGGAAATAGACTTCTCTTGAAAGCAGAGAAGATTTTCCCTGGCTATTTCAAAGAAACCGTGATAAAACATGCACTAGAAGACCCTGATTTTGACCAACTGGTCAGAGGAATTACCCTAGAATTGATCGCCCTTTTGGTCGGCAATCTTAATGATAGGGTATGAAGGTTCAACTGGAATGCACGTATTGCGGTCATAGATGGATAAAAAGCGTCTATAACAAAGACTCCTTATTCGGAGAACTCTGTCCTCACGGAAAATGCAAGTGTAAAAGGTTGATCTTCAGGGATATCTCCGAAAAGATTGACTATTACAAGGGTGCCCCTCCTTTCCCGATCAAATTGGTCGTTGACAAGGAGTGGTACTGAGGATAAGCTGGATGTGTGTTGTCTGCAAGGAATGGGAAGCTGGTAAGTTAACGAACAAGGAAGCGATATTTGCGTTGGGCGAGCTGATGAGTGCTCCGCCGACCAAAAACATGGCCCACTACTCGAAAGTGTTAGATAGGATCATGGAGAAAGAACTTCCAACTTCCGAGAAAGATGAAGAAATGGATCGGCTCTGGAACGAGGAAACCCACGAGAAGTACTAATGGCTGGTTTGATGTCTCAAGTCATTATGATGGCGTGCATTGGCTCTGCGCCCGCCTACAACCAGGCTTGCAATAAGGCCCTGGATGCTGCTACTCGTCAGGTGGGTGTGAGGCAGCAGGTTGATACGGCAGAAGATAAGACGGTCCAGATAGTCAGCCACAAGGCCCAAACGATCGTGGGCAATGACGTAACCTCGGTAGTTGGCGTCGGCGGATTCATCCTCAAGACCGCAAGGGATCGAAGTTTGAATTTTGGGATACCCACTCTCGGCCTGTGCAGCTCTCTGCGCAATCAGATTGGCGTTGACTCATACGCAATCATGGCGGAGTGGAGATTCTAGTGAGAAATCCAAAAGCGACAGCGTTCGTAATTTTCATATGGGTGACTCTTTTGCTGTTGATCGCCCACAGTCTGTACAAGGAAGTTGACGAGAACATGCACAGCATACAAAACGTGGGATCTACCCATGGAAGTCCTTAAATATCCACACCCACATCTGTTCAAGCCCTGCCAGGAAGTCACAGTGTTTGACGCAGCCCTGGCGGAACTGCTAGGGGATATGTGGAACATCATGAAAGCAGAGCGTGGTGTTGGGCTCGCCGCCAATCAGGTAGGCTTGAGCCAGCGCATGTTTGTCATGGAAGGTCCAGAGAACGAAAAGCTGTTCATCATCAATCCCAAAATACTGGAAGTATCTAAGTACAACTTTGATTTTGCCGAGGGATGCCTTAGCGCTCCTGGTCAATTTCTGAAACTGTTTCGCCCTGGTTGGGTGAGCATTTCCTATCAAAACGAAAAAGGGGAAGTGCTCAAGAGAACTTTCACAAGCCTTCACTCTGTCTGCGTGCAGCATGAGATGGAGCATCTAGAAGGCAAATCGTATCTTCAAAACAAAGCAATTCCAAAAAAAGCTCGCATCTTCCTTGCAAAGAAGTGGGGCTTGAAAGTAAAATAGAGTAATGATCAAAGCCGAAATCGTCTGTGATTCGTCGTATGCGGGCTCTCGCCTAACGACTTTCATTCTAACTTACCCCCGATTCATTCACGCAGAATTCATGACCCATAGGATGATCTCTAGGAACGCATCTAGTTCTAGGGCAATTCCTGTGAAGAAACAGATTCAGGAAGTAATCGACAATCCAGCCATTCCTCTAAAGTTCTTAAAGAACCAAAAGGGTATGCAGGGCGGAGAGGCGCTAGAGAATCAAGACGAGGCTGTTCAGACCTGGCTTGCAGCGGGCAAAGAGGCCGTGAAGTTTGCTCAGAAGCTTGCTGACCTGGAAGTGCACAAGCAGTATGCGAACCGTATTCTTGAGCCTTGGGCGCACATTACCGTCATTGCTACGGCGACCGATTGGGACAATTTCTTTGCCCTCAGAATTCACCCAGCGGCCCAACCAGAGATTTGCGAGTTGGCCACTCAAATGTGGAATCTCTACAAGGATCACAAGCCCAAGGAGGAAGTCAGAACTGGCTATTGGCATCTTCCTTTGGTTACTGAGGATGAGATCAAGGAGTGCTGCGCTCTGTTTGGCGTAAACTGCCTGAAGGAATCTGAAGAGGCGCTGAAAATTGCTATCAAGCGTTCTGTGGCAAAGTGTGCTAGAGTCTCATACAAGAACCATGATGGCACCACCAACACTCTGACTCAGGATATTGAACTCTATAATAGGCTACTAGGAAGCTCTCCTATTCATGCTTCGCCCGCTGAACATCAGGCCCGTGCCGATGGGATCTACAAGTACTCTGGCAACTTCAGAGGTTGGGTTCAGTACAGAAAAATGTTATCCAATGAATGTGTAAAGAAATTCGATGAAGCAGCAGCGTTTCCTGGCTCTAGCCAGGCAGATCAGCAAAAAGTCTGACCATCCCAAGTACAAGATGGGGTGTGTGATCGTAAAGGGCAAGAAAGTCCTGGGCGTAGGCTTCAATACGTGTAAGACCCACACGAAGAGCCCTCATAAGTACAAGTCCATGCATGCGGAGTTTATGGCCGCAATAAATGCGGAGTTTGACATCGCAGGTTCCACCGCCTACATATTCAGGCAGCAAAAGGATGGCACCTGGGCGATGGCTAAGCCCTGCGGGCACTGTTGGGCGTTTCTGATGTCTAACGGTGTAAAGAAAGTGGTTTACTCGTTTCAAGGCAGTTTCAAACAAGAGAAAATGGTGTTAGATGAAAGAGACTTTCACGTTCGATGATGTGTTGATCAAGCAGAGATTTTCATACGTTCCAAGCAGAAAGGATGTGAGCCTCAAGTCGTCTTTCAAACGATTGCCTTCTCTTGAGCTACCAATCATTTCCGCCAACATGGACACCATAACAGGTAGCAGAATGGCCAGAGCTATGTCTGATGCTGGCGCCATTGGGTGCCTTCATAGGTTTTGCGACACCGAAAAGAACAAGGAAATGTTCTACGATGCCGCTGGGCCGTACATGGGAGACATGACCGCAGAAGTTACTCTGCCCATGATTTCTATTGGTGTTGGCGATGAAGAAATCGCCAGGGCTGAAGCTTTGCTCAATTGTGGCGCCAATGTTATTGTGGTTGACGTAGCCCATGGTTCTCAGATGAGTGTGGCTAATCAGGTGAAAAATTTGCGAAACGCGCTGGGCGATGATTTCGGTATCATTGTGGGAAATTTCTCCAATGAAAGATGTGTGACCGAGTTTTTTGATACAGTTCGTCTGGATTATGTGGATGGTATCAAGGTGGGAGTCGGTCCAGGGTCGGCGTGCACTACTAGGATAAAAACTGGCGTGGGATATCCGCAGCTGTCAGCGATTCTGGAAATTGCAGCGTGCTTGAAAAATTACAATATTGCGGTGATCGCAGATGGTGGTATGAGAACCGCAGGAGACGTTGCTAAGGCCCTGGGCGCTGGCGCCCATTTCGCGATGCTTGGTGGGATGCTCGCAGGTACAGACGAGACTCCTGGCGACATTATCGAAGATAAAAAGCTGATCAGCTCTGAACAGACTGGGCCAAACACTACATCCAAGATCTACGTGACGCAAAAGTTCAAGAAATATAGGGGCTCAGCATCGAAGGAATCTTATGATTTACAAGGCAAAAACGCATCTTGGCGCGCAGCCGAAGGAGAGTCTTTCGTGGTTCCCTACAAAGGTCCAGTTTCAGCGACCCTAGAAGATATCGAAGCTGGCATTCGGGGGGCAATGACGTACACTGGCTCCAGAACCCTTCAAGAGTTTCACGAACGGTGCGAATTCGTTAGGGTTTCTCCTTCTACTGTGGTCGAGAACGGTGCGCATGGTAAAAGATAATGGTAGTCGATCTGTTCAGATACAGCGACACCCTGAAGAAGGATGTCCAACGGACCTTTCTCAACAGAAGCGAGAAAGACCGTAAGCGTATTCTGGACATAGCCGATCCATTCAAAGTGCCCTGTATTGTCATAGTTTTCTGGTGCGGAGAGGTTTCTGGCTGGCCTGATTACTTGAAAAAATCGCTTGACATTCTGATTGATTTCTACAACTATACGGAAATACAGAATAAACCCGAAGGATGTCCCTGGTAATGAAAGTCCTATTTTTAGATTTCGATGGAGTTCTGAACAGTTACAAGGACCGCAACTTCGGGCGCGAGTTCTCCAAAGCTCCTTGCGAGAACCTGAACACCCTCCTGGAACGCATTAAAGACCTCAAGATCGTCATTTCCAGCGCGTGGAGGCATCTAGGCCTAGAAGAGTGCAAAGAGGTTCTTAAAGAGAATGGGATCAATACGGACAGGGTAATCGACATCACTGGGGATGAGCGCGGTGAGCGCGGCCATCAAATCCAATGTTGGCTCGATCGCAACCCTGGCGTCACTGGCATGGCGATCGTGGATGACGAGTCCGACATGGCTGACCTGAAGAGTAAGTTGGTAAAAACCAATGGTTTCATTGGCTTGACTTCCAAACACGTTGATGAGATTGTGGAAACGCTTGATAAGCCCATGAATAAATAATTTTATTGCTATTCTGACATTTTCAGTTTACCCTTTAGGTAGGCACATAGGAGAATAGTATGAAAATTACGAAAAAGGTCGAATTGGGTATCAATGCAGTTAAGGCACTGAAGAAGTACCACGCGCCCGTAAGGGCTCAGGATCTCGCCACCGAAATTGGAACGACGTTCCACTTCCTTGAGCAGATCATGCGTGATCTTCGCACGGCTGGCATCGTCAAGAGCGTTCGCGGTCCAGGTGGTGGATTTATCCTCGCCAAGGACGTGATCACGGCTTACGAAGTCGCGACAGCCCTTGGAAGGGATCTCACCACGTTTAGCTTGGATGAAGCTGCTCCGACGAGTCGCCTCTTCAAGGCAATCGCTGAGGCGTATCAGAACACCACCATCTAAGATGGGAGCCTGAATGTCCGCTGAAAAGTGCGGCGACGGCAGACCACTTATGGCTGAAATGGTAGCGGAGGCGGCTGCAAAGCGCCTTCTTGAGAATCCAGAGAAGCCACTGCCTCTGAGCCCAAGAGCAAAGAGCATGCTGAGGAAGATCAGGCATAAGTTTCCTGATTTTGACCCCGCTTTGGAAGCGGAGATTTGGCTGAAGGCTCATAGAATGGGCCTCACGGAGGATGAGTGAGTATTGACAAGCTGAAATTCAAAGAGTGCCCAGCTTGTGGCAATGTGTTCATTCCAGTTCACAGACGCTATTGTTCAGACTGCATGGCTGGCATCAAGGCCAAGCAAAGGTACGAGGACAAGCTGGAGAGACGAGTGACCAAGCTGGAAAAACAAATAGCAACCTTAAAGGCGAAAAAATGATGGGATACTTGCTTGGCCTTGCGATTAGTATGTTGATCTGTCTGCCCATCGTAATGAAGTTGGCGGAGAAGATGGAACATGAGTCGTACAAAGAAAGGCAAGAAAGGAGCGGGCTGGGAGTATTGGGGCAAGCGTCCTCTCCGAGGCGGCGGCAGGGGCACCAAAGGAAAGCGCGACGGAATTCAAGTCGAACGCGCAAAACTAAAGCGACAGACAAAGCGTGAGGCAAGAGATGCCTCGTAAACTTTGGTATGCAATAAAGTTCCTTTTCAGTCCCCCTAAAGAGGGTGACGTGTACTCTGGTGACGCATTCGACTTTGTGGTTGGCAAGCCGATAGAGAGTGTTCTGCATGGAATGAGGGATCAGTACGGCAATCCCACGCACGATGTTATCCCAGGAAATAACACCTATAAAATCAAAATCGTCAAGATTTTTGAAACCTACTATTCTTGTAAGATGCAAGCCCTTGTCGAAGACAGAATTACACATCAAAAAGCATGGCTTCTCAGGTCTCAAGACAGAAAGATTTCCAAGGAACTTTTGAAGCATTGGGCACTTGAAGGTCGCATCTTTAAGTGGTAATCTTTAGTTGGGGTCGAGTAGATAGCCCGATACCGCAGAAGCTTTGATGGGTCATGAAGCCCTCATTTGTAATGAGGAAGAAGTTGGCTCCCCACGCCATCCTGCATTTTCGGAAACCAGAGGGGCAGCTCCTCTGCGACTCCACCACTTTTATGAAATTCTGCCCTAAATGTAAAACGTTAAAAACTATATCTGAATTTGGTAATAATAAGAATGCCAGAGATGGCCTGTCTTATTGGTGCCGATTATGCTCTAGGGCCAGTGTTTCTTGTTGGCAAAAAAGAAACCCTATTAAAAATAGAGAAAAACAACGTATATTTAGATTGAATAATTTAGAACAAGAGAGAGCGGCTGATAGAAAAAGAGATAAATTAAATCCAGGTAAAGCGGCGGCAAAAAGTGCTAAACGACATGCTTCTAAGTTAAAGGCTACACCGCTATGGCTCAACGAAGACCAAATTTCTCAGATGCAAAGTTTTTACGAGCACGCTCCAAAGGGTTTTGATGTAGACCACATAGTCCCTTTGAGAGGTGCAAATATCTGTGGATTACATGTTCCTTGGAATTTACAATATCTTGAAGCTTCTAAGAATAGAAGTAAGGGTAACAAGATATGGCCAGAGTAGACACTCTCAAGACAGCAAAACGTTGCATCCAGGCGATTGACCAAGCCTGTGATGGCCACCATGATAGAGATGTCAAAAAGGCCAAGCGCAAAGAGCGACAGAAAGGTCGCAAGATAATCAGGGAAGAGCTGAAGTGGTGCGGCCACCCAATGTATGACGACTGCCAATGCCATCGAGAGGCGGATTACTAGATGACTTTCGAGATCAATGAAAAGCAGAAAGAGCAAATTCAGAAATGGCTCAAGTCGCTTCATCGAAGCAAGAAGCCGTACCATGGCAGAGATGTGTCTTACACTTTCAGTCATGCTAGCGGCATTGGCGTAAGCTTGTATGTCACGGATCTCAAGACTGGCAAGCAGAAAGAATTTACGGACTACGAGAGTTGGTAATGGCTAACCACAAACGAAAGAAAAGTAAGCGTTCCGTCAAATGCACCATGTGTACCCAACACCGTTGGGCTGGGAACGCCAGTGGTCGTTTCAAGGCCAAGGATGAAGCCAAAAAGAAACAGGCCAACAAAGAGATGAAAGAACGTTAGTTCTTTTCGTGTGGAACGATTTCTTTCTGCTTGCGATTTCTCTCCACTACCTTACAGAAATATTCTGCAATGTCTTGGTTCGCAATTTCTGGAGTGCGAAGCTGGAATTTTAGCGCTTCCACGCCGTCCACACAGCCCTTGAAGTATTCTGTTGTTGTGGTAGCACAGCCAGAGAAAACCAAAATTAGTAGAGCAAATAATATTCTCATTTTCCAGTGCTCCCAAATCCGCCTGCGCCGCGATCGGTCGAGTTAAGCTCGCTGACGACTTCGATGTCAGCCTTGATGGCGGGCATAACCACGCCCTGCGCGATGCGCTCGCCCTTCTTGATGGTGTACTCGGAATAGGCCATTGCGGTCGGCACCATGGTCATCATCACGTAGACCTCGCCGCGATAATCGGCATCGACTGTGCCTGGAGAATTGGTCACTCGCATGGGGGTCTTGAGAGCCATGCCGCTGCGGTTACGAACTTCGAGTTGGTATCCAGGGCCAACGTCGATGGCGATGCCAGTGCGAACCAGTTTGGTTTCCCATAGCTTAAAGTGTGTCTCTTCTAAGGCTACAAAGTCAAACCCCGCCGCCTCATTTGACTTGTATTCTGGGACCGAAGCTTCTTCGTGCAATTTCTTTACCTGGATTTTCATTTGGCTCTCCTTTACTTCTTATACCGCTTTTTCTTTCCACCTTCAACCATTTTGAGGGTAGGATGTTTTCTTGGCTTTTTGCAGAATTGGCAATAGTAGGAATTTACTCTTGCCTGTCCTAGCTTGGTTCTGATCTTGTGCCAGCCTATCTTACATCTGATCTTTTTATACAGGGCGAACTGCTCCCCATCGTCATACGCTGTAAGCATGACGCCTAAAATGATGCCAAACAATAGGGAGACGCCGATATACGAGGTCAGGAGAATTCTCTTTTGTACAGCTTGCACCAATCTGAATGGCCTTGGCCAAGTCGATTATTGCCAGATCCGCATTCACACTCTACTGGCTTTATGTCTTGGATAGTCAATTCCAGCGGAACGAACTCGACCGCCTGGGGATGCTTGGCGATGAGGGCGCCGCCATAGCATCCTGGCCCAGGACTTTTGGGCGTAATATCGTTCCAAAATCCGAGCGCGTCGTCCCATTGATGAATAAATTTGGGGCTACCACTGGGGTCCCAAGTGATGTGGATTTCTTTGTCCTGGGGTTTGATAGGAGATGTGATGCCGCCTGGATACGAATATTGTTGCTGGGCACAGAACGAATCAATGACAATGAGTCTGTTCCGCTCACCAGAACCCCTGCAATCTGGACACTCTTGAATGGCTTGCGCTGCTGGAACAGCCCCATGGTGTTCAACTTCGCCTCTACCCCGACACAGTTCGCAGTCATTTGAAAGCGCTACCGAATCGAGCACGCTTTTCATAACAGAGTCCATCCATTCTGAAAAACTTACATTTTTCGGCATTATATACTTTTCCATGGCGACTTTTCTCGCCTCTTTTTTCCAAATTGCTTCAGTATCCCAAATGATTTGGAAGCTATCGTCTTGCATAGATCACCAAAGTTTGCTCATTTCCAGAAGAATAAAGTCTCTTCCGACGTTTTGTGCGAAGTAGCCCGCGCTGGAAATGTGCTCGTATTTGATACCAGCGCCATTCCCTTTTTTATCACGGACGCCCACGTAAATTTCACCATTAAATTGGGGGAAATTTCCGCCAAGATAGCCGTCTGTTTGGCTGATCCCAGCTAGGCTCCAGCCGCTTCGGAATTCGATGGGTCGGAAGTCAAGCTTCATTCCTAAGCCAGTGGAAGCGTAAAAGCTGCCCTTCCTGGTTGGATTACCCGAGCCGTCTCCCCAGTACCCTACTTTTGCTTGCCAGTATAGGCCATTCAGGATCTCGTACCGATAGGCAAGATTGACCACTTTTACTTCCACAGCGGAAAGCTTCGCGCTGTTGAACACTCCCAAGCCATACGAAAACCCTAATTCTTGGGAATGTGCGCTGGAAGCGATTAGCAGGACCAGCCCCGCCATCAAGTTGTTCATCTGTTTCTCCGATTCATCCAAACCGAGAGCGGTCGAGCAGCGCCAAAGAACAAAGACCAATATGCAACGAGAATGAAAAGGGGCTCGTTGTTCGTCCACCAATTCAGAAGGACGAGCGCAGCGCACAGTCGGCAATAGATCTTGAGCACAGACTTTAAGTATAGTTTGGCATACTTTCTCATTTTTTGTTCAGTTGGGCCAATTCCTTCTTCAGCCTTTTCGCTTGGTTGGCGAAGAAATCGTCGATCCCAGTTCCTTGTTTTGTTATAGCACGCTCGCTGAACTGGATCAACGTCTGGAGATATTCTTTTTGGGTGATGGGACGGGTCTTCGGCTTCTTCCAGGCTTTCTTTTTCTTTTTGGCCATACTTACCTCATCTCCAGAATCTCATATCCGCCTACACAAGTCAACCTTTAAGTTGACCGAGATTGTGCGCATTAACCATATGATATATAAAGAAAAGATTTGAATTGCGTCACGGGAATCTTTAGAGAATATGGTCGTTTACGTTATAACCAATAAAATCAATGGAAAACAATATGTTGAACAAACGCTTCATTCTTTAGGGATAGGTGTAAGCGCCAGGGACTATACCTTTCATAAGGTATTGTAATTTATGAGAAAAGAGCTTTTAATATCAGCCAAATTTGATACTGCAGATTTCGACAAGTCAGTTGAAAGCATGCAAAAAAAACTAAGAGAGCTATATGCTCCTTCTGATGCTATCAGAATGCAGCAAACATCTCAAAGACTAGCCGCCTCTGGTTTTGGTCCCTTATCGGGCGCCCCAGGTGCTGCCGATGTAAGTTCCAAAATGAATGAATACAAGAGAAATCTTGATAAGTTTATTCGGGAAGAAAAGACAGCTCTTGAGGGCAAAGTCAAAAATTTGACTCAACAAGAAACTTCCTATAAGAAAATAACTGAACAATATCAAAAAATTATCGGAATTGGCAAAGAAGATCTTAAATTAAAAGAGCAAGTTAAAGACGCGCAGGAAGCGTTAATTAAAGCAAAGGAAGTCGAATTAGAAAGTGAAATAAAAATAAATGCTCTATTAAAAGAAAAGGCTCGCTTAGGAGTGTTACCAAGACTTGCCGCTGGCTACCAGGCGGGCGGTCTTCGGGGTGCGGCTCAAGCAGGCGGAGAAATGATGGGTATGTCTGCTATGGGAGCGGCTAGTTTAGCTGGGGTGGCTTTAATAGCCGCTAAGTTAGCTAAAGACCTAGCGCAAGACTGGGTAAAGAGGCCTATGGCTGTCATAGAAGCCCAGGGTGCTGCTATGGGCGGAACAATAGGAAAAACGCTGGGCCAAATGCAATCTGGCGAATTTACCTTCGAGGGTATGTTTGGCGAGGAAAGAGGAAGGGCTCGTGGAAAAGCAGAATCGGGCGTAACTCGTCAAAAAATAGCCGATATATTTAGTCTAGGAATATTTACCGAAAGAGGAAGGGCTGCTATTTTTGATCCAGAAAAATACAATGCTATGAATGCTCAACTTCAGGCTGAGAATTTTAATGCAGCTCTTGGTGCTGAAAAAGAAATGTCTCCTTTTAAGAAGGATGCTATTGAAAGACTTCAAAAAAATATATTCAAGGACATTGCTGCTCAGAGACAAATGGGTCTTTCTGACAAAGAAATGTTCGGTTCAGGAGGTTTTCTTCAGAACGCTATAAATTCTGGTTTTTTAGAAGATATGGCTAGAGAAGCCTCCAAAGGTATAGCGGCTTCTGGCGGATCTACTGCGATGCAACGAAGTGCCGTGACAGCACTTCAGGCTGAGCGTGGCCTGAATTTGACAAACGCTACACAACTTCTCGGCGGGTTAAGCGGAGCAATGGGATCTGCTGGTGCCAGCAAGCAAAGTTTAATTGATATTTTCGCTACAGCACAACAAATTGGTCTAGACAAATCTAAATACGCTGAAGAGAATAGAAAATTCATGCAAAATGTGACCGATATTGTCCAACGCGGAGGAATGACCGCACCAGAGGGTGCCCAGAGAATTTCTGAACAGATGGGAGGATTTGCTGTCGGCACTAACACTATCAGAGGTATTGAAAATGCGAGAGCCGCATATGAAGCATATTCACAGGCCACCACGGCTACTGCAGGATATACAGGCGCCATAAATGCGGCAACTATGATGAGGCAGTTTCCTGATTTAATTAAAAGCATTGGAAAAGATCCCGCTCTCATGCAAGAATTAATGTCTTTGGCGCCAGAAGAACTAGATCCTAATTCTCCCTTTATTCAATCACTATTAAAGAGCTATAACAGAGATAATCCAGAGCAACAGAAAACTTCAAACCAATTAATTGATAGAATCCAACAAATGCACATTTCTGCTTCTTCTAGGTATGCGCCTGGATTGAGCGACGAACCTAAAAAGCTAGCTATGCAAATGGTTGATTGGCTAAAAAAAGGAAAAAATCTTACTGAGTTTGTTCCTACTGGGGAAGCTGAAGAAGGATTTGCTCCGTATGCTGCTAGATTAAAAATGGTTCCGCAATATCAATCCTTGGGGCGTCAAGCATTAGAAAGGCTCGTTATGGGACAGGCTATGCAGGAAACTGAAATGCTCCCTGGAATCGATCAATATAGAAAGCAGATAGAAGAAGCTAGGAAAAAATTTCAAGAAGACGCTAAGAAAGATTTGGAAACAAAAGAAACAGGAAGAGACTTAGATAAACTTATCTCCACGTCAGCCGAACAAGCTGGAGTTTCTTTAAGAACTCTGGCTAAGGATATTGATAGGCTTACAGAAAGTGCTGTTCAATTCCAAGCCCGAATGAGCCATCAAGAGCCGCTGGCTAGGGCTGCGGCTGAAATTCAAGGTAGAACCATTAGTACAGAAGCCGCCGATGCTGCAAGAAAAATTCAGCAAAATATTGCAGTAGGCCGCGATCCCTACAAAGGACTTTCCTTATTTGAACGTGTCGAATATGAAGTAGAAGCTGAAAGACAACCCCACGCAACTACAGGCGGTAAATAATGTCTGACTCAAGAGCTTTTGTTTATGAAATAAATCCAGATCCAGCCTATGGAGAAAGTTCTCCAGAGGAAGATAATTTTGTCAATCAAAGCAGTCCTTCTTGGGTTCTAACTTTTATAAGATGGCGCTTTAGAGATACTCTTAGAATTAATGAGATGGAACAAAGAACTCAAGGCCCTTCCTTAATAGATTTAAAGGCTATTGAAGAGCCACTGGTTGTTAGAAATGATTGCGTTAGCGTCTCCGTTACTTCTAGTAAAGCGTCGTATACCCCCAGTATGGAAGCTACACTTTTACAAACCAATGTTAATTATTTAACTGAGATTTGTCCTGGAGATTTTGTATTTGTAAATATGTTGAACTGGCCAGCAGACGCAGAGGACGTTGCTTCCAGGGCAGATTCTGGAATTAAACAAATTAATAAGATTGATGATGGATTCAAGGGATTTTTCAAAGTTCAATCCGTTAGAAGGGCCGTTGTTGTTAATCCCAATACGGGCGCAAAAACGGCAGTTGTAAGAATTACTGGATTTGCCTTTACAGAATTTAATAATATGATTTATTTTAATCAATCTGTAGCTCTTCAACAAAGAGGATTCTTGACATTTTCTGCCCAAATATCCGAAAAATGGTCACAATTAATTAATCAAAATAATCCTTTTTCTTTGAGATATCTGATACAAACGCTAACCGAATCATTCATAGGAAGCGGTATTCCTGGCTCGACCATTGCTGAAATCCCTGGTGATACCCCGAATTCTGTCCAGAAGATAAACCAGACTCCAAATGATAGATTTTTTATGCCCGCCATTGTGGGAAGACTATTAGGAATTCCTAATGTTACCTCTGCTGCCGACATCTACAATTTTGTTTTTGGTTTACAGACTTACAATAGCACCAATTCCAATGCAGCAGCTCATGTTGGCCTTAACCCTTCAGGATTGCAACAACAATCTGGTACTAGATTTTGGTTTACACCAGATGACTGTCCTGGGAGTGCCATATTGAAACCTGAATACTGGGATCAAGTCAAAGCTTGGGATATTTTAAACCAGTATACGAACAGTCCAATCAATGAGTTTTATTCTTGTTTTAAGGTAGCCCCATATTCAGATAGTGTTATTCCTACTGTAGTTTTTAGACAAAATCCATTTACTACCGAAGATTTTTTAGTAGGAAGTCAAGGCTCTGTTAACTTACCAAAAGTTACTAGATTTATGACTCTTCCTAGGTGGAAAATTAATTCTTCTTTGATTTTCTCTGAAGATATTGGAAGGGACGAAACAGCTCGAATAAATTACGTCCAAGTATTTGGGAAATCCCTCTTAGGGAGTAATGGAACCGATTACACCCAGGAAACCGTTAAGGGAAATTTTGTACAAGACGTAAATGATATACAAAGAAGTGGTTTAAGACCCGCAGTTATTAGTGGTCTGTTCGACATGCTACCATTAGAGAGTGTGGACATTTACAATAGTCCTTTTTGGGCTAAAATTTTGGGCGATGCCATAATTGGCAGTCATTTAAAATTTAACGGAACGATAGTTTGCGCTGGAATTGTAGATCCAATAACCGTAGGTGATAACTTACAATATGATGGGGTAATTTATCACATAGAACAAATTACACATAAGTGCGAATTGAATCCCTTAACAGGCATAAAAAGTTTTAGAACTATTTTAAGTTTGAGTAGTGGGCTATCTGTCACCAGCAGTGCTCAAAACGGAACAATTTATCCTGGCATGAAATATGGCAATGCTTACAAAGAAAGGGAGGTTGATTTTGAAAATGAACAAATTCTTCCTGGGGTTTCTGAAAGCCAAGATATTCCGCAAAGAAAGGGCGGTTTAGATCAAAAAAAGCCACTTAATCAGCCCAATAAATCTTTCCCTCAGCCAAAAGAAATCAAATTGTTTTCTGATTCTGCTAAGAAACCAAAGAAGGTTAAATAATGAACAATTTTTTGAAAAACGGAGGAGTGCTTCCTCACGGCTTGTTGGGTCATAATTCAGAAGATTTTTTTAGAGGATTCAATAGAACATATCAGAACACTCCCCTTAGAATAGGAATGATTTCCGCTACGTATCCTGTAAGTGACAAAAAAAACTTATCTAAATTAACTACAGAATACGATGTTGTAGTGATTCAACAGGACGGAAATAAAGGCATTGCGTCCGTCACATATAAAAACTGTATGTCTGCTGAAGGATTGGGTGGCATAGGGGATTTTTTAGAAAAAACTCTTAGGCAAAAAAATTCCAATACTACAAAGAACAACTCTGTAGATTTTAAGGGCCAGGATGGTGCCATCGTACTCATTCTCTGTCTTGATGGTATGTCTGAGAAGGCCATCATCGTTGGGTCCATGACTCATCCTGATCGAAAGACTAAGCTGACCGATACTGGTCCAAGGCTTGAAGGTGAGTTCAACGGCGTTCATATCAAGGTCGATAAGGACGGTAGTACATCTCTACAATTCAAGGGCGCTACAGATAGCAAGGGCACTCCCACAGATTCCAGTCAAGGCACCACTACTGTCAAAATCGAGAAGGATGGCTCCTTCCAGGTTGATCATACTGGTGTCACTTTCAGGATGGAAAAGGGCGGAACAGCTTCGATCACTGCGAAAAAAGATATCACTCTCAATGCTCAGGGCAACATCAACATCGTTGCCAAGGGTGATGTGAATGTCCAATGCACGAATGCTAAGGTGAATGCGTCTGCCCAGGTGGATGTTAAATCTCCTAAGATCAAGCTGAACGGCACTTCTTCTGGCATCACAACCGCCAACTCCCATCAGGGAGTAGTTGACTTCATTACTGGCGTTCCAGTTCAACCTAGCGAAACTACGACAGGGGACGTGTAATGGCGGCAAGCGGCTCAGCACTAGCAGCACTAGTTCAAAGCGACGTGAACTCCCGAATGGGCGCTGTGCAGAATCATTTTCCGCTCGCCCAGAAGCGTCCTGAGTTTTTCGTCGAGATGTGTCAGGCCATCGGAACAGGCATCATTTCAGGCGGTCCAGTGATCATGTTCACCACTACGGATAGCGGTGTGGAAGGCTCTCCGCTCGTTCCTGGAACGGGCGCAGGCGTTGGGATTGTGCCAGACCCCAATTTCTTCATTACAGATCTGTATACCAGAGTAAGAGGGTACATCATTGCTGACTTTGGAAAAACCAGTCATGACCCGTATCCACCTCAAGCTAGGAATTCTGGACTCTTTCTCTTGGCTTTGTGCCAGGGCATCAACGATGCTTTTCAAACCTACTATCCGACTGCGTGGACGCTAGTTTCCACCCACCCACAGATTTATATGGGCACAGGCTTGATCAACAACGGTCAATTCAGCGGCCTCTCCGCGTCAGCCATCAAAGGAGCGATCATTGCCGCTGCTCCACGTCTCAGGGGTCGTTTTTGGCCCAGACTAGCACAGGCAATTTCCGAAAGTTACGTAGCTTTGATTCAACAACATTCCACTGGTCAAGTGACCATTACTGGAACTTGTATTCCAGGTCCAAGTCAGGTTTGCGGCATCGGCGGCTCTGGTTCTGGAACAGGAACTGCGACATAGGTGATTTATGACTCTAAAAGAAGCGATTTTGACAATGTATCCATGCTGGCTCTTAGGCGCTGCTGTAATATGGGCAACAGTCAAGGCTGGTTACGGCAATTTGGTGAGAGTAGAAAGGCCAGCCATTATGAACTTCGTCAGATTTCTGTGTGTCGTTACGCTGTATAGAATCGCACTATTTAAGCTATTCCCTCACGCTCACATGATAGAAGAAGCTGGTAAGAATCTCTCGCTAATTCCTTGGCCGCTCACCTTGACAGTTTTCTGGGAAGACGCTTGTCACGGATTGCCCCTTTTGCTTTTGAGACAATTCCTGGGAACCAAGAAGTGGACCTGGCCTATTCATGGCTTTTTGACTTTGATGGTCATGCTAGAATTCGGCCTTGGTCACGTCTATCAAGGACTCCTGCCAGCGGCACTCCTGAGCCTATACGTTCCATACTCCATCAGGCTGGGTAAAAAATACGGCTTTGGAACCGTGATGTTAGGCCATACCCTATGGGATCTATCGACAATTATCTCGATCAAGTTTATACTGGGTACGTAGTGGCAAAGCGTAAAACCAAAACAAAGCGCTCCAAGAAAAATCCCTTCGTGACCTATTCCGAAGAGGAAATCAAGTCTACGGAATCGACCACGTTTGTTCTTCAAGCTGGTTCGGATTTCTTCGAGACAGATGGCGCGTTTTTGTTTGCTGAGGCGGACGCACATCACTTCTACAAGAACATCCTAGGGGAAGTCACCAGGCAGATCAAAGAGGGAACTCGATCAGAGAAGAAGAACGCAAGGCGTCTTCTGATGAATCTGAGAGTAATGCCTTTTAGGGTACACTAGCCTGCTCTTCTAGCAGGATCATCTTGGCGTGGTTCATAGCCAGATAGTACTGAAGGATGTAGCGATTCTTCTTGTGCATGTCTTCTTTGTCCTTGTAGAGTTCCAGGATAGCGTTCACCGCCTCAACTAGAACGGGGATGAAGCATTTCTCTTTGGCGTGATTTTGTTGGCACTTGACCGTCTGACCTCGATGGTTGGCGTAGATAACATCGACCTCTCGTTTCAGCTGGGCGTTGTCTAGGTAGTCCAGATACTCCATGTAGTCGTCTAAGTCGTCCCAGCCGCGCTTTTCATTTTCGATGAGATGGTTGTAAGTTTGAATCACTACTTTTTTCTGATCAGAAGACATCATACTAGTTCTCTACAAGGAAGCTCCCACACCGACATGTTCTTCATCCCTTTGGCGTAAATCTCTGCGGCAAATTCGTCCCACGTTTCTCGCTCGCTGTCTGGATTGATGAGCCTGATGTTGCCCTCGTGATCCGTGAAAGCTACGATTGCGTGACCATTGAACTCGCCAGTCGGCGTGTACAGGAAGATGAAAAACTTCCCTAGGTACATTTTACTCTCCAGCTCGCCAAGACTGCGTGGTCGCATCTTTTTGGCGGGTATGTTGAGCTTGGATATAAGATTGGAAAACTGAAAGTGATAGATCCCTTTTTCGGGGTGATACCCGCAGGACTTTGCTGCCTTTTCCACATCCCGATAGGAGTGGCCAAGGTTGCACCAGGAAGCGGCGTTGAAGGCCGCAATCACTCCGCAGTCGCTCTTTTTTCGATTCTTGCGTATGATCTTCACCGTTCCAGTTTATCAAAGTTGGCTCCGTTCGTCAATTACCACGGTTCGCAACGATCGAACATTTCTTCAATGTATTCGTTATAGTGGAGTCGCATACAGTAGTCGAAAACGACCTTTGGATACATGATGCTGGTAGGACAGGCGTCATCCCAGAATTCGCTTCTTTGCGCGGCAAAATTTGAGTCAATGTCCTTGGCCTCTGGGTAGGGAGTCATTCCACCATAATCATGACTTCTTCCACAATAACAATGAGTTAGTTCGTGAAAGATCAGGGCCGTCCTGCTGGTTTCGGTAGCGTATTTCCACCAGTCTGGGTCGATGGTAATTTCCCTGAACGTAGACGTGTACACGCACATGCCTACTGTGGGTTCGTCAAGCTTACCAAATCCTACGTTCACTTTATGCTTAAAAGTGATGTGTTTAAGGATACTTAGCTCAATGTATTCGTTGTATATTGGCTGGATTTGTTTGTCTACGTCGTGGTACTTGGGGCGAAAATAGTTAATGGTGGCGCAGGCAGCCAAAATCAAAAGGCCAATAAATGCGATGGTTAATCTCTTCATACTCGTGATATATCACAGGAAAAAGGTAGATCTGACCCCACAATCTTATTCTTATGTCATTTGATAATTCCCTAAATCTTGGCATTTCGGATGCTGTACAGTCCATTAAAGACGCTGCGGGTATTGTAACTACCAAACGGCACAGCGTAATTTCATCTACTTTGCCATGGCAAGCAAGTACTGGGTCGATAAATAGTAGATTTTTTAGGTCAATCGATATCGATCCAGGTAGATGGGACCAATTATTTCCTTATAGGCTCGTGGTTATAGACTCTGAAACTAACGAGATAGTTGGTGGATCTAATGATAGCCTTGATTACACTGTAACTCCAGGAACTGGAACTGCCAACATTACATTTGAGAATTTAAATGGATGGATTTTCGTTTTACCTATTACGCCCCAACAATTGAATATTCAGGATCAGTACGCAATCAGTACTCAGGCCACTTTACGTGGCATTTTAGAAGAGCACAGCGGTGTTCGCTTCAAGTTAATCAACATTCAAGGAACACTTGGTGTGTGGCCTCAAAGAGAGGCCATCAATAAGCCTCCTGGAACGCCAGGGGTCATTCAGTCGTTGTTCGGCGGAACAATTGAAGCGCTCGGTGGCGTGGTAGGTCAGGTTAATAAGGTCATCAATTCTGCTACTGGAAACCATCCAGCCAATAAGCCTACTTCAATTAGGCCTGAAACTTCCCAAGCAGGCGAACAAAGCACTGGCTATTATCAGGCCCTACAGCTTCAACAATTCCTAGAGCAGTATGCTGAAGCCAAGCTCGATCCCGCGAACGCTTCTTGGCGATTGGTTTTTGATATTCCAAAGCAGAATCAGTCATTTATTGTTACCCCAATGAGTTTCACTTGGCAACAAAACGTTGCAAGACCAATGGAAATTATGTTTAGTCTTCAACTTAAAGCTTGGAGACGCATAAATTTGGACGGCTTCCTCGGTGAATTTCCAGCTAATAACCAGCCAATCAGTCCAGGCATTCTGCAAAGAATCATGAATACGATCAGCGAGGCTCGCAAACTCACCAGTGCGTCTATCAATCTCATTGGAGCTGTGAGATCAGACGTAGAATTTCCACTAAGTATTTTAAGGCAATTATCGTTATTCGTAAAAGATCTGGCTGGCGTCGCGGTCACCGCCGCAGATTTACCTACTCAAGTGGCACGCGATTTTAAAAGTTCCATTGCGTCTTTTTTAGCTAGCTTAAGTTTAAATCCCGCAACGGCTAGTGGTATTAGAAATGACCCTACTGTAGCATCTGTTTTGGTTGATATTAGAAATAGACTCAGTTTGAGAGAGGGGCTGTCAATGGATGCGGTCTCAAACGGACAATTAGGCGCTGCTGCATCCATTAATCAACAACTTGATCCTATTAACAATATTTTAAATAATCCAGACGGTAATTTTGGTTTGTTTGACTCTGTTCCTCTCTCTAATCTCGCATTAAATGCGACTCAGCAAAATGTCATAAATACTATTATTGAAAATGCAAGACTAACGACCGTTGATACGTTAAAAAAATACAGAATTACAATCCAACAGTTGGCCCTTCAGTTATCTAATAGTTTTGGTAGCGGTGATGCCTACTACAACAGGATATATGGCCTGCCCGCCCCCACGCCACGAATTCAGCCAATCACATTGGATGAATATGGTCTTTTGAATAGCTTATATCAGGTTATGCAGTCTATCGACATTTTAAGCGCGAGTACTGCTATTGACGATATCAACACGCAGACCAATATGGACTACGTTGCGGGTCTAGCAGATATCGCTGGCATTCCATTCAGCGTTCCTACCAGCAAGGTGCTTGCGCCAGTTCCATTTGGTGCCACGGTGGAGCAGATTGCCTTTAGATATCTTGGCGACGCTCAGCGCTGGCTTGAGATCGTTACTTTGAATAATCTACGCGATCCCTACATCGACGAGAATGGGTTTCAATATCCGTTACTTTCCAATGCGACTGGTCGCCAGATCACCGTTGAAAGTCAGGAGAACCTCTACGTTGGTCAGCGTGTAGTCATCAAGAGCGCCACTCAGGTTCCTTCTGCCAGGGTCATTCTTGGTATCGACCGCCTATCAGACACGAGCTTCCTTCTGACTCTAGATGGTCTGCCGAACCTGGACAACTTTGTCACGTCTGATTTAGCTTATCTCCAGGCTTACCTGCCAGGCACGGTGAATAGTCAACAGAAAATTTTCATTCCTAGCGATCTTCCAGTCCCAGATGACTCAAATATCATTCCGCCTCCTTCCACGTCAAGCGATCCGCTCACTGGTTTAAGCAAGGTGGATTGGCTTTTGACCGACACTGGCGACTTAGCGGTCAATAATTTCGGCGACTTTAGGTATAGCTCAGGAATTACCAATATTATCCAGGCCTTAAGAATTAAGTTCGGCACCAAGTCTGGTACTGTACTCGTTCACCCCAACTTTGGTCTTGGCATCAAGCCTGGAACGATCAGTTCTGACCTTCAAATTCAAGATTTGTTCAATTCTTTCAATGAGATGGTCGTTCAGGACCCAAGATTTTCGAGCATTTCCAATCTCCAGATCATTTTGAAGGGTCCAACTCTGACCATTAATTTGGGCGTGTCTATCTCTGGCCAAACAGGCGTTTTCCCTGTAAGTTTCGACCTTACTCCATAACGGCAACCTGATATACACAGGGAAGCCACAAGACGTGAATCTTTAAGTCATAACGGAGTTTTTGAATGGCTAGCGATCTGCCTACCCCACAAAGTTACGAACAGCTTGTTTCTGACATGCTCAGCGCCTACGCTGCCAAGCTGGGGATCAACGATTTTAACGTTGGATCGGCAAACACCAGCTTTTTCGAGGTTGTAGCCCTGGTCGCCGCTCGTTCTTCGGGCGATGTGTTCCAAATCCTTAGAGATTTTTCGGTTGACCGCGCCACTGGCGACGCCCTCAAGCGCCTTGCTCAAGAGGAAGGCGTCACCCCTATCACGGCGAAGCCTGCAACTGGATCGGTAAGTGTAACTGACACCAGCTTCACGAAAATCTTCACCAAAATCTATTCTGGATCTAATCCGCCAAACATTGGCTCGACTTCGATTAAGGTCAGTGATGCGTCCGCCTTCCCAGGCACGGGCTCGATTTACATTGGTCGCGGCACCCCAAACGTAGAAGGCCCACTTCCATATACGTCGATCACGCCTTCTGGCGGCTTTTTCATCATTGCGCTATCCAGCCCAACCACGAAGTTCCACAACCTAGGCGAAACGGTCATCCTTGCACAGGGTGGCAATCGTCCAGTTCCTATTAATGCGATTGTTTTTTCCCCAGGAATAGGTTCCAACATAGACATCCAATACACTGTCACTACGGCAGCCGTTATCCTTGATGGTGAAACACGGGTCGATAACGTCCAGGTCAGCGCTCTGACCCCAGGCGCTTCTGGCAATGTCCCAGCTGGGTCGATCAAGTCGTTCGCAAGCTCTCCATTCTCAGGTGCGGCAGTTACCAACCCACTTCCATTCACGACTGGCGCTGACAGCGAAACCGACGATCAGCTACGCGTCCGAATCAAGAGAGCAAAAGCTTCTAGTGGTCTCGGAACAGCTACGGCTGTAAAGTCTGCCCTGATCGGCGCTACACCATCAGATGAGCAGGCAACGATCGTCAGCGACTCTCTCCAGACTAACACTGACGGTTCTGCTACCGTATTCATTGACGACGGCACTGGCTACGAAGCTAAGAGTGCGGGCGTAGGCCTAGAGTCGATCGTTGACAGCGCCCTGGGTGGCGAAAAGTTCTTCGCCCTTCAGACTGGCGGTCGCCAGGCTCCAGTGGCCAAGGCGTTCCTACAAACCACTCTTTTTGCTCCATTCGATTTGATTGGTGGCGACACCCTTGCGGTTGTGGTTGGTGGCGTTACCTATCAGCACACGTTTGCAACCGATGATTTCCGTTCTCCAGGCGGTGCTACTGCATTTGAGGTGACGGCAAGCATCAACGCTGACACCGCTCTTGGTTTCGAGGCTACAACTGCTGGCGGCGGCATGTTCATCGTCATTCGTGCGAAAGCAGAAACCAACGACGAAATCATGGTTACTGTTCCAAGCGGCCCAGGCCGAGATGCCTCTGTTCAGGTAGGCTTCCCATCAAATACGATTGAGACCCTTCGCCTTTACAAGAACAATGTTCCTCTCAGCAAGGACGGATCGACTGCTTCTGTGTTCAGCCAGACTCAACAGCTTTGGTCTCCAACCATCGCCAACGGCGATACCCTGATCCTGTCTGTGGACGGAACGGATGCAATTACGTACACCATCACAGACGGGGACTTCATCGCCACAAACCTCTACACTAGCGTCGCCTCGACTAACTCCCTAGCTTCTTGGGCGCAGGTTTTTAATGCCAAGTTGACTGGTGTCACCGTAACGGTCGTCGGTCAGCAACTAGAAGTCACGAGTAACCTTGGCGCAAGCAATAGAGCGCAAGTCGTAATTGATGGCGCTTCCACGCTAGTCTCGAAGGGCATGTTCGTTTCCGTCATCGGCCTGTCTTCTCAGGGTAAAGCTTCCGACTTCATGCTGGACAGAAATACGGCACAGTTTGAACTGGTTGAGCCGCTTGTCGCTGGCGATAAGCTAAGCGCTGGTACCTCTCAGACGCAGGCAACGATCTCAAGCAACCAGATCCCAAGCGGTGTTGTAACCATGTCAGCCGATGCGCACCTATGGTTGCTCATCGACAATTCAGGCTCGTTGATTCCAACTGGTGTTGGGCCAAACACGAACTTGGCGGTTTCTAAGCCATCCACAAACATTATTCGATACACGTCCAGCGTGTCTGGGGCATTCTCAAATGTCCAGACAGGCGATTACGCCATCATTTGGTCTGAAGAGTTAGACCCAAACAATAGACTAGAAGGTAGGGTTCAGGCTGTAACCAGTACCACGCTTGATCTATTGGTCACCGCTTCCGAATACGCAGCCGCTGTCGTTCAACCAGCATTCCTATTCCTAGACGGTTTCGTAGTTCTGAGAAGCACTCTTTCCCCACAGAAGTTTAGGGTTCAGTCTGGTAGTAAGACTCTTGATCAGATTTCTCAGGAACTTCAGGCTCAAACGCAAAGCCTGGTGTTTAGCGTTATCCAAGAACAGTTCCTGTCGGCCAGTACCGAAACCCTAGATTTGACGGGATCGCTCATGGTTGTCACGGCTGATGGCCAGGGCAAGTTGCTCAGCTTCAATAACGGCGACATTAGCACCAGCAAAGATTCGCTACTCGCATTCTACGATAGCGGTGACGAGGAAGGCCAGCTTCCATCCTTCTTGCACGCTCTGTTTGCGGCAGGTTCAGCGGCTGACCCAATCGACAGTTTCATCAGTTCGTTCACTTCAAGCGTCAGCCTCTCAGGTAGAGATCCTAACGAACTAGTTGGCATGCTGCATCCATACGGTGCTGTTCGTGACGCTCAACCATACGGTGAGTTCGTTCAGGAAACCTCCATTGCTGGTGCAACCATCGGTATTACGCTCAACCCAGACGTGCGCAGGCTCAGAGTCACCGATCGTTACTTTCTAGCCAACCCACTTGATTTCGGCAGTGCCGACACGGCGGTTGTCGTTCTGGACAATGATGCAAGCAATAAGAGCTTCGAGATTCCTTTCTATCGAAGGGCTGTTACCAACACGTCCGTTGTTTCTAATCCAAACAACTTCAACGCCTACGACGTAGATTCTGGCGTCACGGCCAACTTCGTCTCTGCATTCGGTGACTTTGACTTCTCTAACTTCAAGGTGTGGATGAGGGCTAAAAAGGTTCTCAAGCCAACTCCTTCACAGACAGCCATCCTATATAGGGCTACTAAGTGGGGCAGAAGCGGCGAAAAGATCAACGTCGCTTACGTTTACCCTCCAGTGGCCAACAGCCCAATCAGCAGCACTGTTGAGGTTGGAAGCACCGTTCCAATCAGGATCAACCTTGCTTCTGGCGCACCTGTAACCAATTTCATCGACGCCTCAACACAGTGGGATATCACTGTCACTCCAAATACGCCATCGGCGGGTATCGATCAAGTTACCTATACCTGGAATGGTATCGGCACTAACCCAAACATGAGTTTGTCGGGCGGTGAATACGTCAACATCACAACTCAGACCGAGTTTGATCCAGCCAACGATGGCACCTTCAGAGTTTCTACCGAAGTAGGATTCACTCCTACCGCCACGGCATTCTCTGTTCAGAGACCAAATGGCGTGGCCGTGGCAGAGACCAACAAAGGCACTGGCGTCAACGGAGCGATCACTCTTTACAACAATAGTCCAACGACTGCCGCACAGATCCAAGCGTATGTAGCTGCAAATTTGTCCAACTACTTCTCTGCTACTTTGGTTAACGACGGTGGTACATCAGGCGCAGGTGTAATCGTCCTAAGTACTTTCGAGGATAGCGGCTTCACATATGAAAGCGTTTCTCTCCTAGATGGCATCAACTGGTTAGCTTCTAGCAATCTGTCTGGTTCGCCACAGTTCGTCTTTAAGAACCCTCTTTCGCTTCCAACAGATGTGGGCTACGCCTTCAATAACGGCGAAGAAGTTAGAATCATTCCTACAACCCCAGATCAGGTTCGCAGGTTCATCTCCATTCTAGCTGTCACTGGCTTCACTACTCTTGGCAATGTGGAAGTGGTTGATCGTGCCATGAGGCTTATGTTGACGACTCAGATTCTGGGAAGCTCTGGAGCTATCCAGGTCATCGGCGGTCTAGGAAACGAATACGAAGTTCCTATCTTGGACTCGGCAGCAAGACTAGACAACACTTATATGACCGTTTCGGTCGATAGAGTGTCTTCTCAGGGCGTCCACAGTGATCAATGGTTCAGGCTTCAGGCTTCGATGTCTCAGAAGAAAATCACCCAATTCTCTTCCAATAGCAGCGTCTCGATTGTCGGCAATACGCCAACGACAGGCCAATCCACGATTACTTTGGCTGGCAGAACTCTCACTCAGCGTTACCTTGGCAAGCCAAGACACCACGTCAGAACACGTGGCCGAAACTTCAGAGTTGAAAAGCAGGGCTCCCTCGTCTGCGTCAGTTGGGATGGCGTTGGTTCAAGTCCAGCCTTCTTGAAGTCTTCCTTGAACTTCAATGACAGCGGTGGTGGAACACTCAACGTTGCTAAGGTTCTGAACAGCAGCGACTCGCAGTACGTCCTCCTAACTGGCGTTGCCAACTTCACAGAGCTTTCTATCGGCGACCTATTCACTGTAGCTGGTATGACAAGTCCTGAGAACAACGGCACTTTCTTGGTTACTGGTGTCTCCGACAATGGCAGAATCGTTCAGGTTCTAAACCCAGATGCCGTGAATGCGTTCTCGCACAGCACCTTCACATTTTCTGGCAACTTGACCAACGGCGATCAGTTCACCATTGGAGCTACGACTTTGACGGCTGTTTCTCCAGGTCCAGCAGGACCAAACCAATTCTTGATTGGTGGCTCTCAAGCAGCATCTGAAGCTAACTTTGCCGCAACGGTTGGCACCCTAGCTGGTTTCAGCGCTACTGTCTCTGGTAACGATGTCATTGTAACCTCCACGGCAGCTGCCGCAGAAGGCGGTCCTGCAATTCCAACCTCGTACTCTGGTTCGGCAGTGGTTACGGTGGACAACGCCAACTTAACTGGCGACAGTTTCTCGGCTGGTGATTTCACCGCTTCAAGCGAAGTTTCTGAAGGTGACACCGTTACCTTTGATGCTCCATTCTCTGTCCTTAATCGTGGCCGATTCAGGGTCATTCGTAGATATAACGACAGCATCTGGATAGAAAACTCCAACGTTATCGAAGAGGAAGTCACGCTTCCATATAACTCAATCAGCCTAGGCTTTGACGCGACAACTTCTTTCAAGGTCAATGCTACGAATCATACCGCATACTTGAACTGGAACGGCGTTGGAACCGAACCGACGCTCGAAAACGCAAATGTGGGTGACGTAGTTACATTTGGTACCGATTTTAATGCCGCAAACCGTGGTGATTTCATGGTTATTCGTTCTGGCGTTAAGCTGCAACAGATTTCTAATCTCACAGTTCCAACGGGTGCCCAATTCACCATTGGCGGTGCTGGCAAGTACTTCTTGATTAACGGCGCAGGTAACGTCAGTAAGTACTATGTTTGGTTTGACGTGAACGGCTCAAACAGCGATCCAGGACCAATCGTAGGTCGTACTGGTATCACAGTTCCTATCTTGAGCGGCGATAACGCAGCTACTGTGGCTTCCAAACTTGCAACAGCCATCAACACAGGTGCTCCTGGTGTCTTGACCGCAACCTTTTCTGGTGCGGTTACGACTGTTACTACGGTTGATTTCATCGAAACTGACGATCCAGCGAACTTCAACGTTCCTTCGCCATTTAGCGTTCAGGTTTCCCAGGAAGGCCGCAGAACGTTCTTAGAGTGCATCAACCCACTCGCAGTCAATGATTCAACTGTTCTAGTCTCTGGCGGTGTACTGCAGTGCCATAGACCCCAGATGCAGTTCTGGGAATACGACGCTACGGTCGCAGGCGACCTATTCACCATTGCTGGAACGATTCTTGGCGCAAATAATGCTGGGACTTACACGGTTATCCAAGTTCTTGACAAAGATCATTTGGTAATCGGCACCAACCTAGCCAATGCTACAAATGTGAGTTTGAACGGCAACGAAACCGCTGTGTATGTACAGGAAGGCGTTCCATACTCTGGATACAAGAAGGTGTTCCTATCGGCTGCTCAGCCAGGCGCTCCTCTGCGTAACGAACTATTGTTCGACACCAATAACCAGTACGAGAAGATCAACGAATCGGCTGGCGTACAGATGACCTCGCTAGGTAAGCTGAACTTCTCGACCGTTCTAAGAAACGGCCTGGATAGTTACAGATACAATACTGGCCTAATCGCAGAAGCTAACAGAATCGTGTACGGCGACCCAAGAGATCCTGTCACTTATCCAGGCGTGGGCGCAGCGGGCGCAGACATATTCATTCGCGAACCTCTGGACAAGCGCATTCAGGTATCGGTCGATATCAGACTTCTCACTGGTGCCCCATTCAACACCGTTTCTCAGCAAGTCAGAAGCAGCGTCGCTGCCCTGATCAATTCCAATGATGTCGGCGTGTCAATCGACATTAGCTCGATCATCAGCGCCGCTCGCGCGGTCCCAGGCGTTCAGTCTGTGGCAATCGACAGTCCTCAGTTCGATTCTACCCACGACCTGATCTTCTTGGCTCCAGGTGAAAAAGCCAGAATCATTGATCCTACGCTGGACATCTCTGTCAACCAGATTGGTAATTAACGATGCCTGTAACTACTACGGAACAGGAATACAAACGACTTAGATCGTACTTGAACCCTTACTTGAGGGGAAAGAACGTAGACGCCGTGCTAACTGCACTGGCTGCTGGTCCCTCGTCCTATCTGGTCAACAACGTTCGTGCAGTGAATGATCAGCTTTACATTGCTACGGCTGGCGATGTCTACCTAGACGAGCGTCTAGCTGAATTCGGCATCGTAAGACCTCCAGCTGTCGGTCTCTCGGACGACGTTTTCCGCCAGATCGGTATTGGAGTAAAGAACAGAAAGCAGGTCAGAGATTTGATCAACGAACTTTTGGACGCCATTTTCGGCGATGAATTCGTTCGTGCTAGTAACCAGTCTAGGCAGGTTGAACCTTACAATCTAGTCGATGGCGACCAGCTGATCATTAACTTCGACGAAGCCAATACGGTTCCGATCACTTTTCACACCAACGAATTTGCTAGTATTGCAGCGGCCACTGCTCAGGAAGTGGCTGACGCCATTACTAAGAACCTTCGTACTCTTGGTTTCAGCGGCACCGCAATTGCCAAGGACGATGGTAACGGCCCATTCGTTGAGATTCTAAGCGACACTATCGGCCCAATCTCGTCTGTCACTGTTCGTGGTGGTAGGGCTCAGAACGAACTCAAGTTTGATGCTCCTGTAGCGGCTGGCGGCAACGGAACTACGCAATGGACTCTGAGCCTAAGACCAGGCGGCATCATCCGATTCACTTGGTCTGGCGGTGCAAACCCACAGCTTGGCAAGGTCAGCCCAGGGAACTACGTCAACATTTTCGGTGGCGGCTTTGCTTCGTCTACCAATGAAGGAAGTTACACCATTACAGCGTCCGTTGGCGGATTGGTGAATGAATCCTACTTTGAAATTGAGAATCCAATCGGCACTTCTGGTGTGATTGTACAGGGAACCGCTACCGCAGTTCTCTTCTTTAATCCAGTCAGAAAGACTGTTGCGAGCCGTACTTCCTATGCTGCCGTATATCAGACGCAAGGAAGAGTGCTCCAGATTTTCCTCCCAGCAGCTACCAAAGTCATTCGCCGTGATCGCATCGGATCTGCCCATTTACATTATGCTCCACAGGGCACGTTCACCTTTAGCAGCAATGCTTCCATAGGAGATCAGTTTTCCGTAACGACAGTAAATACTTTTGTTGCAGATTCTGACTTTGCCATTGGCGCTACTGCGCAGGACACGATCGTCAATCTTGCTGCCGCAATCAATGCGGTGTCTGGATTGGATGCCACGGTCGGAGACGGAGTGTTGAGTGTATTCAACGATTCTACCTCTCTTACACTTACTATGACCTTCACGGGCATTGGCAGCATCGTTGCAAGCGGGCCTCAAGGCGACCCTCAGTCTGTCGAGCCAGACCAGGAAGGCCCATACATGTTCGATCTGTCTCAGCCATTCACGGTTAGTGAGATCGGAACGTTGCTAGCTCAGGACTTGGATGGAACCATGTCCAGGGTGTTCTCCGTGGTTGACTCTTCGCAGTTCCCAGACGAACAAGGCTATCTTATCTTTGGATATGGCACTCAGGAACAAGAGGGTCCAGTTCCATACATTTCTAGGCCATCAAACAACACGCTTCTCATCAGCCCATCATACACGATCAAGACGTTGCATCCAGAGGGAACAGACGTTGCGTTTGTGGCTCAGAAGGCTCCTGTCAGTCCCTCCAGAGATGGAACCGACTTCGAGTTCTACATCACGGATGTTGTGAGTGGCAGAATTTATGCCCAGGATTTGATCAACAGCGTTGCTGCGACTGGCATCAACATTGTGTTCACGATCCTGTATCCATCCGATATCGGTCTCGGGAAATGGGGAACCCAATTCTCGGAAAACCCAGTTATTTGGGGTGAATAATGGCACAAACACTGATTCTCACAGGCGCACACATCAAGTTGTACATCAACAACAAAGTCTACAACGAAGTGCAGGGGCTTAATCTCAGCGTGGATTACGGTGAAGCTGAGATCTACGGCATCGACTCTCCATGGCCACAGGAAATCGCGACCACGAAAGCGATGGTTAGAGGTAGTATCAACGGTCTCAGAGTGAAAAACTCTGGCGGTCTACAGGGCAAGAACATGCGTCCGCTGTTTACGGACATCGCCGCTTCTCCATACATTTCTATCCGAATTCAGGACAGGCAAAGTGGCGAAGACATCGCCCTTATCACGAACGCTAAGGTGACAAGGGAAAGTCACACGGTTGGCATTAAAAGCACCTACAAGCTCAATCTAGAGTTCATTGGTCAGATTATTCTGTTCGCCCTTGATCGTGCTTAGCCTCTGAGAATATTCGTCTAACGAACTTCCGCATTTCTTTCTCGCGCTTGATGAAAGCCAAGCATCTGCGGCAGGCCTCTGCATCATCTGTGACGGCGTATTCGACTGTCGTGAACTTGCCTCGCTTGGTCCTCCACAGGAGTCCGCACGGGGTTCTGTCATGATAGTCGTTGATGAAATGGGTCTTCATCTAGTCCCCATTGCTATGATCCACTTTACCCTTTAAAGCGGCGATTTTTTCTAGCACGATCTTTTTCATTCTGGGGTGAGGCTCGCTGACTCCAGAACACCACTTGCGTGCTTGTGATAGGTTGATTTCAAGCTCGTCGAACAGCTTGTCAAACCACTGGCAGTTCAACGGGTCTGTGAAAAAGCGCTTGCATATCGCAGCAAAATCGTCTTCTTCCTCTTCTGGTGGAAGCTCGGCTAGGAGCGCAGGGTTGATCGGTAAAGGTGTAAGTTTCTTGGGGGTGAAGTTCTCAAGAACGTAGTCCACAAGCTTGTTGTGGCGTTCGATCAGACGCTTCCTGTCGGCTGGGTTGGGCACGTAACCCAGAACACCGTCGTTGCCGTCCTTTACTTCTGGAAAGTCTCTATCTTCGTACCAATGGCGAAGCAGTCTTTCGTCTTCAGGAACCTCTGTTTCGAGCACGTGCTTGAACATTTCCTCGGCTTCTGTGGCAGTCAACAGTGTCGTTCCAGTACGGTGCGGATAGTCCCGCATCGTGGCACACAGGTCTGAGCACACGCTTTTCGGAAGGGGCCACGTGAGGAATCGGTCAACATAGTGCTTTAGCTTGGACATACTACTCTCTGAATTTCTTGAGCATGGCGCAGAACATCTTGAAGGTGTTCACTGCGTCATCACATCCGTCATGTTTTTGGCCATCGAATTTGAGACCTAGCTTGATCATGCTGCGAGCCAGTCCGCCCTGGATAGGCTCTCCACGTGCGAATCGCCAAGAGACGAATAGGGTTTTGACATCAATATGCCTTCGACCAAAACACCAACCCTCAAAGTGAGGATTGTCAGCCTGGAGCTGATCAAGAAGCTCTCTGGAGTCTCCGCCGCCCCATGTGATCGGATTTACGAAGGCGCTGTAATTCTCGTGCATTTTCTGAAGCTTGCGATAAGCTTCTTCGAGAGTCACGCCACCATCCACATCCTGCTGGGTGATCTTGGTGAGATCCGTGATTGCAGGATTCAAGTGCTCAAGAGGATTAACGAAAACCGACAGTTTTTCAAAGATGGTGCCAGTCTTGATGTTTCCTACGCAGGCACCAATTTGGATGATGCGCCTGCTAGGCTGATTCATTTCCAGGTCTAACGAGGTAAAGACTTCAATTGCCATTTGTCTCACATGATAGCTTAGACTTGTATTCGTCATCAAGCTGTTTCTGGACCCTTCGCACGTATTTCAGATTTCGTGGCTTCCCAGGCAGTTTTTTGCTCTCATTGAAGGAACCAGCGTTGTAGGCGGCGGTTATCTTGCACCAGTCATCGCCGTACCGATCCTCTTGGTACCTCAAATACAGGGCGGCGTACTTGATGCCAACTTTGGCGTTCCTGAGTTCGCTGGCTTTGCCCTTGAAGCCAAGCATCCTAGCTGTATCCTCTTTTACCTGGCAAACTGAGTAGCTGGGACTTCCATTGTCATATTTTGAGTAGTCAACTGAAAAGTCCCTGGATTCGTACTGACAAATCGCGTATAAAAGAACACTAGAGACCTTGGCCGCTTTTGCCGCTGCGGCGATAATTACAGAGTAAGTCATGGAACCTCCATTCCAAACACCAGTTTATCAAGAAATGGTTAGGGTGTAAAGCAGGTTAATCTTGAGGAATATATGGGACTTAGAGAAGAAATTGAACCTTACGTAGATGGAAATAGGCTTGTGGCGCCGAACACTGGCGACTGGAAAGAAGGCGAACGCGGTTCAGATAATGGCGTAATGTTCACCTCTGAGTATATTATCATGCTTCTCTACATCATGAGAGATTCGCCATACGATCCATTTGCTCATTTGGATACTCTCATGGAATGTGAATATAAAAGCATGGCTCTTTGGAAGTGCCTCAAGTCATGGGGCCTTTTGAGCCGCGCCCCAGGCGATCCAGACCAGGAGGGACCTGATGACTACTATGGATACTGTGCCGCATTAAAAGTCATGAGAGAAAGTTTGCCTTGGCACCAGTCGGTTGGCGCTTTCGAGAGTGGATTGGGCCTGCTCTGGCATGGAATTACCCACCTAGGATTCTTCAACAACACTGACAAATTCAATTGGAGTGCGTTTCTCTGGAGACAGCCTCAGATGGTCGCTGCGATGGCCTCCGCAGCTGGACTAGGCTGGATACCGTTCTTCTGGCCGTTCTATCTCATTGCCGCTTTGGTCATCGCCACGAGTTGCATTTGGGCTCCAAGGTCAGATACGGACGCCAGGCGCCTATCGTGGCTGCTCATCCAGGCAACCAAAAGCTCACCGTTGTGCTGGCTAGCTTCAAAGCTATGGTATCGCAGACTCTACAAAACGTATCCAAATGGCATGAAAGATGTGGCCGCTTTGTACTACTGTGGGGGCCATCCTTTCACAAAATACTGGATTACTGAGTAAAATCAGCTATTTCCATTTTATCAAGCTATATTTACAAATTTGTGAAAATAGGTTTGATAAAACGTAACTAGCTGGATTTCCTGACGATTCCCTTAACCGTGGCTGGATCGTACTTCTGGGCCTTGGTGCGATTCTTGCACCCAGGCGCATTGGAACAGACACGGTAGTACCACGTATTATTCAGCTTGTTGTATGTGAAGATTTCTAGGAATCCGTCGCAATTAGGCTCATGGCAGCGCCATTCTTGTTTTAAACGGTCAAGTATTTCTTTGCCTTCTTGAGCCCTATCCTCTTGATAGTGTTGCTCAATTGCTTCTTTTAAGTTGGAGTATCTGTCTAAATCTAGCTTTGCTAATTGTTTGCGCAAGCTGGACACATGTCGTTTAAGTATACGATTTTCATGCACTAGTTTCTGTTCCCTGCTGAATTCTCGATCGCCACGTTTAGACTTTCCCACGGTGGTTCTCCTGCTCTGAGTGGATTATATCTTAAAGATTCCTCTGACTTCCAGCTATTTCACAATGATATAATCTTTACAAGATGAAAAAGTGCTCTAAGTGCAAAGAAATCAAATCCTTGTCTGATTTCAATAAGAACAGAAGTAGAAAGGATGGGTTTCACCACGCATGCAAAATGTGTAACTATTCTAGTAAAGTAGGAAAGAGACAGGCCGCTTCTAGGCGTTACTACTTGAAGCACAAAGAGAAAATTGCCAAAAAAGACAAAGAGTACAGACTAAAAAACAAAGCCAAAATAGACGCCCGAAATTTAACGTACCAAAAAAAGCGATACAAAGAAAATCCAAAATATAGAGCTATTGTGAATGCTCGACTTAGAATTAGTAACTTTTTGAGAGATAAGGAAAAATTTTCTAAGTCTCTAGGATGTTCTTTTGATCAATTTTGCAAACATATTGAATCTCAATTTCAGCCTGAAATGACCTGGGACAATTACGGCAAATGGCACATCGACCATAAGTTTCCTTTGTCGATAGCTTATGAATTTGGTCCTGAATTGTTCAAAAAATCATGCCATTACAGCAATTTACAACCTCTATGGGCCTTAGACAATTTACACAAGGCTGCTAAGATCGAACATCTCAATCTTAATGAGAGTGCCCTTTTATCAGAGGTAACCTAATTTTATGGCCATCCAACGCAGGGTCAATTGGATCTCACAGCAGCGAGTTGATGTCCCCGATATGAGGGCTGTCGAGTCCGCTTCGTCTAACGACTTTGACCAGCTGATTCAGGCATTTGTAACAGGCACCAGCCAGGGTTACATTCTTCGCGGTTTCAACATTTTGATGCCAGGCTCCATTGGGGGCGCTGCCAACGGCTTGCAGATGCAAGTCGATCCAGGCGCAGTTCTGCATATTGCTTCCAGCCAGTCTGGAACGGTTCTCATGGTGCCAGCTGGTTCTTTGCCTCAACAGCTGAATTCGGCGACCAATACCATCGTTGATGGTGCTTTTGCTCCTAGCGCAATCAACTATGTCAGTCTTGAATATGAGCGCTTCATTGACGACACCACGTCAGCTCAGGTCTATCTCTGGAACCCAACTACTAAGAATGAAACGACCAAGAATGCTCCTCGCGCTGTCATTCTTCGTTACCGCATCAAGATCACTACTTCGCTTCCACTTCCAAATTACTTGCCAGTCGCAACGGTTATCACCGACGCTGGTAACAACGTAATCAGTATTCAGGATGATCGCTGGTTGCTTGGTCGCCTAGGGACGGGCGGCGTTACCCCAGACCCATTCCACGTTTATCCTTGGAGCCAAGGACGTGTTGAAAATCCATCGTCTTCTACTTCTAGCTCGATCGACCCATTCTTTGGCGGAGATAAAGCTATTGGAAGCCTGAAGGAGTGGATGGATGCCGTAATGTCTTCGCTGCTTGAAGTGAAAGGCACTACATACTGGTACTCACAGTCTACCTCTGGCTCAATTGAAACTCTTCGTGAAGACCTTGGAAACACGGTCATCACTGGTAAGGGCTCGATGGCCCACGGCGTCTTGCCTTCAGACAAAGTAACTCCAACTGCCCCTGGACAGCTGAACTGGGATGAAGACGTTAACATTCGCGTCATCGGCTCAGCCCTTACCTACACTCTTCTTGCCAACCCAACCTCAACCGACATCACTCTCGCTGACGACGAAGCTGCCTACATCACTCTCGTCCGTGGTGTCACCGTTGCTCCAAACCTGATCTTCACGAACAGTTTGGCTCAGGTTACGTCAGTTGGTGCTGTCTCTTGGACTAGCCCGCTTCAGCCAGGCGACTATCTGAAGCTTGGATCGGATACCGATGCTGGTTACTACCAGATCAAATCGGTTGATTCGCTCACCCAAGTTACCCTTGGCGATCCTCTTGGCGCGTCTACGCCCTACACTGGTGTTAGCACTGGTCCTGCAGGCGCAAAAGGTAAGTATGCGTTTGGAACCTACGAGAACGTTCCAGTTCCAAGCACTAGTCGTCACATTTTCATTGCCGATCGGCAAGACGTTCCAGAAGGCCAAGATGTTTTCTGGCTGTTCCTACGCACTGACAATGGCTCTGCACAAGCCAAGATCTACATTCGTCTCCTTGGTACAGAGCTAGATGAAGGTGAAGATCGAGACATTTCTGACACGACTTCGGAAGAAATGCTCAAGTACATCGGCTCGCCTCACGAAACAGCCTTCCAGCCTAAGTACGTTGCTGCCTTAACTCCTGGCGCCGTTCCACAAATCACCGCTATCACCACTGGTTCCGCTGCCACTATGGCAAGCAATCAGTACTTCCTGATCAGTGGCTCGGGTAACTTCAGACAGTACGCGGTTTGGGTCAATAAGGATGGAACTGGCGTTCAGCCTTCTGTTCCTTTCGTGAACGGCTACATTGAGTGGGACGTTTCTACTGGTTTTACTTCCACCCAAACAGCAACGGCACTTAAGAATGCCTTAAATGCCGCTCCTGCTGGCGATTTCCTAGCCACTTCTGGTATTGGCACCGTCACCGTTACCAACACTTCAGCTGGCGCATGTGTTAGCGCGGTCAACTTCAACGTTGGTGCTCCGTTCGCAATTGTCATCAATCAGACTGGCACTGGCATCGGTAACTATGCGCTTATCGACAATGAAAACCTCACTCTCGGCATCAAAGAGCTTGATGTCGCAATGGGACTTATCGCAGAGCTTCTTGATGAGCCTTCCTACGATGAGACGGTTGATATCGTCGCATCTGGCGCAACCCCTCCAACTTCTCTCAATGGTCCAATTGCTCCAGGCACGGACATCACGCTTCCTAACAACTCCAGAATGGGAAGCTTGCCACAGAAGTACACTGTCGGCAAAGGTGGCCTAGAAGTTTATCTCAATGGTCAGTTCCTGCGCCTCGGTCAGGATTGGACTGAAGTTGGCGCTCCTGGCGTTGCTAGCGACCAATTCCAAATCCAAATGACTCTCGTCGTTGGCGACGTTCTAGAAATCAGAATTGATGCTACGGGCGGTCCAGGTGGTGGCGGCGGAGCCCCAGGTCCACAAGGCCCTCCAGGCCCAACGGGTCCTCCAGGTGTTGATGAAGCTGGTGGTCCAGTAGCTATTACGACCAAGGTTGCAGATTACACGGTTCTCTTGGGAGATAACGTTCTCTTAGCAGACGCTAGCGGCGGGCCAATAACCTTTACGTTGCCAACCGCTGCATCTGCTTCTGGTAGACTTTTCTACTTCAAGAAAATTGACGCTACTGTAAACGCTATGACAATTAAAGCGAATGGCGTAGAACTCATCGACGGATTCAACACTCAGTTTACGACCGTCCAGTACGAAAGCTTCACGATCATCAGCAACGGCACTACCTGGTACATCCTCTAAGGAATGATATGACTTACAGCCCTAATTTTCGAGGAGAATCAGCAAAGGGATCTAGTAGACAGCTTCAGACTGGCTACCAGAATGGAACCATATTCACCATTCTGAAGGGAACTCCTGTGTCCTTGAATGCTGGCAGCCAGATCGAGTTTGTCGATGTTACAAGCTTGTCTTCGGTCCAGTCCGTTGTGGGCGTAACCAATCAAGATATTCCTAGCGCCGCAAGCGGAGGGGTCATTGACGCTGGTAGAGTTGAGGACATCACAACCTCATTCGCCTTACGAGATGTTTTGTATGTAGACAAGAGTGGTTCGTTAACCAACATCAAGCCAGATATCGGGGTGAACGGATTTGTCCACGGCGATTATGTCGTATTGGTTGGAGTCGTGGTTCTAAACGAATTCAATGGTCTGAAGAAAGATCTCAAACTGATGCTTTCCGTAATCGGTCAACTGTAGGCGTATATGGCAGATATTAAATACCTATCTAGACTTTCTGGAGCGTTGCTAGAGAACCTAGACATCTCTACCAATACTCTTTTGACCTTGAGCATCAAGGTAGGCGGCAGCCCCTACACCGAGCTTACCAAGACCATTTTGGACAGACTTACACCTCTTCAGAACGGTACAGACGTTGATAGTTCGTATCACACGCACAACACCCTTTATTTCCTCAAGACTCAGATGGTCAGCACCACGCCTGGTTCCGCTGGATCAACGTTGATTGGCGACGATGGTGGTTACATCAACTTTTCTCCATCTGCCGCCACTGTAAAAGGTGCTCTGACTGGAATTGATTCTGCTCTGGGCAGCATCACTGCCGTTTCCGCTCTAGACGCAACGTTTAGAATCAAAAATAGTTCAGATCAAACCAAACGAATTGCGTTCTCGGCCTCATCTCTTACCACGGGCACTACTCGCACTATCACAATGCCAGATGCTGAAGTTGATCTTGCGCAGGTCAATACTTCTATCCAGCAAGATGGAACTCGTCCTTTCACTGCCGATCAGAGCATGGGCAGCCATAAGATCATAAATCTCGCAGATGGTTCGCTATCGTCAGATGCGGTTACATATGGCCAGCTTACGTCGCTTAGCCTTGGTTTGGTTTGGCAAGGTCCAATAGATGATCCTGACCTTGTAGATGATAGCCTAAGCACTCCTCCTGGCTCTCCGTCGTTCAGTCTGCTTTACATCATAGCCGCCGCGCCAACAGGAGCCTGGACGGGCCTTGCTGGCCACGCGGTGTGGTGGGACGGAGCGCAGTGGATCGATCTCTCGACAGGCAACCTAGCCACATCTGGCTTTGGAACGGCAGTTCAGGTAGGAGCGCGATTTCTTGTTGCGGCAGCAACCAACGGCGCCTCGGGACACGTAGGTGGCACATTTGCTGGCGGCACTTATAATGGTCAGGTCGCTACTGTTACGACCAATACTCCTGGTTCCTTTACGTATTCTTTCGCCACTCCGCTCAACAACTGGGCGGTCAGCGATTTGTTCGCAGGTTCCCAGCACGCCAACAACTCGTTCGTGTACGCTACTTCTGCTCCATTCGTCTTTACAGTAACCGCAGCCAACGCAACGGCTGGTGCTACGTACACCAACAACGGCTTTACCTTTACGGTCACTTCAACAATCGTTGGAGGCTTACAGCTTCTAGCAAACGGCACAGGCTTCCCTTCTACGTCAGGAACACTCACTAAGACTGGTGGTACTGGCGATGCTACGATTACTTTCTCATCTTTCACGGGATCTACCTGGATCAATTTCGCTGGCCCTAGCAAGAACGCCGCAGGCGTCGCCCTGGCTTATGCTGGTAATACCCTAAATGTTTTGACCGATGGATCTTCCATAGACACCAATGGCTCGAATCAGTTAGAGCTAAAGAATAACGGCACGACCAACGCCAAGCTTGCCCAGATGGCAACGAAGAGCTTGAAGGGCAATAATACGGGTGGATCGGCGAATGCGTCCGATTTGACCGTTCAGCAAGTGAACGCAATGCTGTTCAGCCTGACCAGCACAGCCACATCTGGCGGTACACTCACCCTTTCTGCTACTGATTCAATCGTCCAGCAACTCACTGGTACAAGCTCGCATACCGTAGTTCTGCCAGACGCGACGACCCTTTTGGTTGGCGATTTCTATGTGATCTTGAATAGGTCTACTGGGTCGATTACGGTCAACAAAAACGGTGGGTCGAACGTAACTACGATTACGGCTGGTAATTGGGGTATTTTCCGTGTCACTGACATCAGCACTTCAGCTGGTGTTTGGGATAATGGGAATAATCTACAATATTCGTCAATTTATGACCAAAGAGTCACCGTCGTGTCTGGTGCCCCCGTGGGCAACCAGATTACTGGACCTGTCACCCCAGGTACTAATGTTACCCTGCCAAGCTCACAGACATATAACTCTTCGGAATTACAGATTTATTTGAATGGTCAGAGACTAGAAGTCACCAGCGATTGGAATACGGTTGGATCAGTTCCACGCACTCAAGTCACTTTTGTAGACACTCTCCAAGTGGGCGATACGATTGACTTTGTAATCGAGAGAAACTTCTAAGAAAGAACGTAATCTTTTGAATGATATAGGGATGTTAGATGTCACTTACTAAATTCGATATTAGACAGTCAATTACCAGGGTCCTTCAGGATCAACTGAACGCTGCGTCCAACATCAACATGGACTCGACTCTGGCGTCCATCAACAATGAGCTTACGTCCCCTGGCAGACTGATCGCAGCTTCCACGCCAAGCCTAGTTGTTACGGTTGGTTCTGGGACTGTAGTCAACCCAAACACCAGTAAGAACCGAGTCCTTCCCCTTCTAAACAACGTCGCTATCCCATTCACGGGTGGCACCATCACCTTTCCAGGCGGCGTAGGTGGCGGCACTATTACTGTCAGCCCAGGGACCAACGGCAGCATCACGATTGGCGCTAACCAGTTCGCCGCAGTTCTAGTTCAACTTGACGCAAGTGGAAATATCAACCTCGTCGTTGGTTCAAACGCTGGATCGCTTGGAGCTGTAGTTGTTCCTGGCGGCAGCACGACCATGCTATCGCTTGGCTACATCATCGTTCAATCGAACGGTTCCAGCATCATTCAGAGCGTCACCAATGCGATGATTTATCAGTTTGTCGGCGGCGGCGGCGCTGGTGGGTCTGGTTCTGGTACTGGCGACGATCTAGACGCCTTGCAATATCAGGCAAGTTTCACCGACACATTCTCAGATCTTCCAACGTCTACAACGTCGTCAATCGACATGACGGCTGGTCATACGAATGCAACGTATTCGGCTACCAACAAGTCCTTCTCAATTTCTTATGATGCTTCAAAAACCGTAACTGGCACTGGCACGTCGATGACGCTTTCTGGCACGCCAGCCTTCACGGTTGTGGCAGGCGACGTTCTTGTGGTCGCTGGTCAGGCCCGAAAGATCACCACGGTCAACACTCAGACTTCATATGTCATTGAATCTGCATTCTCTACAGATCCTTCTGGTGCAGCTGCCGAGGTTTCGCAGGCTGTCTATACCAAAGACATCAATCAGTTTGCTGGCGATGGAATCTCGATCTTTAGCATCTACGGCGACAGCATCAACGATGTGTTGGTCACGTACAATGACACTTCTAGCGGTACGCTCTATAACAACACCGATCCAGCACTGATCGCCTTCTCTGCATCGTCTGATGGTTCAAGCTACAGTTCAAATGCTTCTCGTGAAGCAAACCTAAGTGCCAGCATGAATGCTACAAACCTGCCTACGACTGGCAGCAACCTGTACATTCGTTTCTTCGCGAATAAGACTTCTGGTAGCGGCACGGTCAATCTCGTTGGCTATAAGGCCTTCTTCCATCGTAACACTCTCACTGAGGGCGGTGGGATTCTCAACCAGGCTTACTGCTTCACTAACAGTGTCGGCACCCCAGTCAACTGCTCAAATCCTCAGATAGTCGGCGGGAAAACACAGGTCACTGTTACCTTTACGTTCCCTGTGGGCGTGAACTCTGGAACCGCTAACGGCTCTCTCGTCGTATACCTAAACGGCCAAAAAATTCCTAGGTTCATCAACTCCACGTTGACCCCAGATGCGAGCTACACTGAAACTAGCCCAAACACCATCGCGCTAGACACGGACTACAGCGGCTTCAATTACAGCCTTGAAATCTATCAGAACGTTTCTGTCGTTGATTCTAACACGCAGAATACGACTAACATTTCTACGATCAATTCGCACAGATTCAGGAATTACGTAATCAACGGTAATTTCGACTTCTGGCAGCGCAATACATCGTTTACTACGCCTTCTTCTGGCGCATATACGGCAGATCGATTTACTCTCGGTTACGACGGATCAATCGGAACTTTTACAGTTTCTCAGCAAGCATTCACATTAGGTCAAACCAATGTGCCTAACGAACCTGCCTACTTCTATCGATGGAATCAGACTGCTGCTGGTTCAGGTTCTACAACAAGAAATGTTGAGCATAGAATTGAATCAGTTAAAACATTGGCTGGTAAACAAGTCACTCTTACCTTTTATGCAAAAGCGGATACTGCTAGAACCGTAGGTACATACTTCATTCAATATTTTGGGACTGGCGGATCACCGTCGTCTGCGACATTGACTACTCAACAAAACTTCAACTTAACCACTTCTTGGCAGCTGTTCACGTACACTGTGGCGCTTCCTTCTATTTCTGGTAAAACTCTTGGAACAAATGGGAATGACTCACTACAGGTGATTTGGGAACTTCCCGTCAACACGACAATGACCATCGATTTAGCTCAAATTATGGTCAACGAGGGAAGCGTAGCCGCTCCTTGGGCTTACGCTTCTGGTGGATCATCTCTCTTCTACGAATCTGAACTAGGTCTGTGTCAACGTTTCTGCCAAGTATTTGGCAAGGCTCCAGATCAGACCAATAACGCTTATGGAAGCGGATTCGCTGCAACAACGACTTCTTCGATTCATTATATGAAATTCCACAGAACTATGAGAGCTAATCCAACGATGACTGCAACCGCAGCGGATTGGGCCGTCCAGAGAAATGCGGGTACTGTTGTAACCGCAACAGTTATCGGCTTTAACAACGTTGGAACTTCCTCGGGTCGCGTAGGCCTAAACGTTGCTGCGGGCCTAACTGCTGGAGAAGGCTTGGTCATGGTCACTAACAACCAAAACGGTATGATTTTGGATGCGGAGCTATAATCATGTCTAAAATTGTCGGACTACACACTAAGCCAAACGTTTACCCTGTAGTGAGAACTTTCACTGCTGGTACTACTTGGAACCGCAGCTATGTTTTCCAAATTCAAACTGGTAGCGCTACCGTAGGCGCGACCTACACCAACAACGGTGTCACGTATACTGTATACGCGACCGTCTCTAGCGCAAATCAGGTCATCATGAATGGCTCTGGCGCTCCAACATCTTCTGGTACGCTTACGAAAACTGGCGGTTCTGGCGATGCAACCTTGACTTTTTCTACTGTTTTCGCCCCTATCTCTGTGTCCATCAGAATGCATGGTGGCGGTGGTGGCGGCGGTGGAGCAGGCGCTCCCTCACCTACCAACGGTGGCGGTGGCGGAAATACCACGTTTAACGGCGGCACCGCTGGCGGTGGTGGCGGCGGAGCTACTGGTGGATCAGGTGGCGTAGGCGGAAGCGCTTCAGCAATTACCAGTTCAATTTTAAGCGTTACCATTAGGGGCAACGACGGCAATCCTTCTGGCGCTAACGTGTCAGGTGGTGGGTCGGGTGGTAACGGCGGAGCGTCTACGTGGCCAGGCGGTGCTGGTAAGGGTGGCTTCGGTAGCGCCAGCGGCACCAACGCGGACAACAACTGCGGATCAGGTGGCGGTGGCGGAGCAACAACTGGTGGATCTGGTGGTGGCGGCGGAGCAGCGGGCGGATTTGTCTCAGGGATACTTCTGAGCCCAACGGCAACGTACTCTATGGCAATCGGCGCAGCAGGCTCAGGCGGCACAGGCGGAAGCGGTGGCGGTACAGGGTCTGGCGGTATCATCGAAACCACGGAATACTTCGCAACGTAATAGAGAGAAAATATGCCAATTACTAAATCGGTAAATAGTAGAGCAAACGCGAAGCAGCTGACAGGTTCTGATGTTCCGCAGTTTCCTACCAATCTAGTCACAAATAAATACACGGCGACTTCGACTTCTAGTCAGACGATCATCAACCTTTCTTTTGCGGTTGATCAGGCCAATAAGAACAATTTCGTCCTAATCATCAACGGTAAGGTGCTATCTGAAGGTGCGTCGAACGACTTCACCTTCACGAACGTCCAGCCAAACAACACTTCCAGTCAGGTTACATTGACTGCGGCTCTGTCGGCTGGGTTGAACATCATTGCCTTGAACTTGGGTGTTGCTCAATCCAATTATTCGCTAGCCACATTGAGTGCTTCTGTAAATCAGAACACGGCGGCAATTCCAAAAAACTTTCTGGCAAACGGCAATTTTGATTTCTGGCAACGCGGAACCTCAGTCACAATCGCCAATACCGTCTCAACCTATCAAGCTGATCGCTGGTATGTGAAGAATTCACTAGGCACCAACGGCGTAATTACTTTCTCACAGGTAGCTGGCGTAACAGATGGATCTTTGTTTGGTGCGAAAGTTCAAATCACTACCGCTCCAACTGCCGCGCAGGCTAACGGAACTGAACTATACCAGACGATTGGTAATAGCAATAGCATCGAACTGTATAATCAGGTTGCATCCTTCTCTGCTAGGATTAAGGCGCTTGGAAACGTTACGGCGGTAGGCTTGCAATTCTTCTACGCTACAAGCGAAGCCAAAGTGACCACCGCATTGGGTAGCGAACAGTCTGTGACAGTCAATACATCTACTTTTGTCCCTGGATCGATTTTGAATCAATCCATCGGCACCCTCCCAACAACGGCTGGTGTGGTTGGTGTAAGAATTCGTATCTTGACCGTTTCATCTGGCAACACCTACGATCTCAACAATGGATTTGTGGTCGAGCAAGCGATGGTCAACCTTGGCCAGACAGCGGCCACTTTTTCTCGTATGGGAAGACATATTGAAGAAGAACTGGCTATCTGCCAACGTTACTATGAGAAGAGTTTCGCTATCACAACTGCTCCCAGCAACAGCGGCAACTTTTATCACGTTACTGGCATAGCCTATACAACCTCTAAGGTAACATGCCAGGGCATTACTTTTAAAGTATGGAAGCGTGCCACGCCCACGATCGCGTTCTTTGGTCCAGGCGGTGGCGGCGGACAGTGGCAACCAGCTCTCAACGGATCTGGCGTGGGCACAATCACATCAGTAGATGTGACTACATTTAACCCTTCAGCTTCACAGAACGATTTCTATGCCACTATCACCGCTACTGGAACTCCATTTACAGTTGGTTCTGGATACACAGTAAATGGTGAGTGGACGGCGGACGCGGAGATTTAATATGCCACAAACTGACTTAATTTTACCAGCTGGTGTTGTTTTTGCCTTCGGCGGCACGACCGCTCCTACGGGATACCTCCTATGCGATGGTACTTCTTACTTAAGAACTGATTATCCCGCTTTGTTCGCCAATATTGGCACCGCCCATGGCGCTGCTGATGGTACTCACTTTAACGTTCCCGACTATCGCGGTCGATTTTTGCGTGGTCAGGACCATGGCCAAGGAAGAGATCCAGACGCAGCTGGACGCACTACAATGGCTTCTGGCGGTAACTCCGCTGACAACGTGGGATCTGTTCAAGGTCACGCCTTCCAAACGCACTTACACGTTCACAATGCACACGGCCATACCTATTTCGTAGGAAACAGCAACTCTGGTTCCCAAGAGCGTATTGGTCGCCAAAATAACTCGCCCACCAACGGCGGTAATTCAGCGGTAGGCTCCAACGACCAAGCTAATGCGGGTATCCAAAACCAAACTACGACCGAAAACAACGCTGTAGCTAGTGGCACTTTTTCACAGCCAAGCGGCAACGAGTCTCGTCCTGTAAACGCCAACGTAAATTATATCATCAAAATCTAACGCGTTCTGTGATATAGTCTAACCATGGACTTACTAAGCGAAAACGTTGGTGATCCCTACGACAACGATATAGCCAAGGGCATACGTTTGTGCGGCGGAGAAGTTACCCTAGATGGAATCACGCTTAAAGAGGAAAAAGCTGGGACGTGCATCCTTACGGTGCGCAACCTTTTTACTCCCGATGAATGTTCTAGAGTGATCAGCTATTTCAAGAATCACCCAGAACGAACTCAGCCTGGCAAAACTATGGGAGGCGTTCGGCGGATCAAAAATTGCACAGACCTAGAGATGAAAAAGGTCGATGTAGAATCCACAGAGCTGGACACCATGGTTGCCGAACGATTTCAAGTCTTAATCGGTGCGGTTTCTAAGATAATTCCGCTATTTTTCATAGACCCTATCAGGGATACAGGATACCAGATACAACATTATGTGCCAGGTGGCTTCTATCACTGGCATGTAGACTGGCGACCTGGCCGTAAAATGGCAATTATCTTGTACCTGAATGAAGTTGAATCAGACGGCGAGACTGAGTTTTGGTATCAGAACATAAAGATCAAGCCAGAAGTTGGAAAAGTATTGATCTTTCCAACAGAAGGCGCATACACACATAGAGGTATAACTCCCACTTCAGGCGATAAGTTCATCATTACCACGTTCCTTACGACTGAATTATGAAATCATTGTGGCGCTGCCTGGACTGTAGCCTAGAAGTAGACGCAGAACGCAAACAGTATTTGATCGACCATCCCACTTCGCACCTGTGGGCAGAGTATCCATCTCCTCCTGATCTGTCCGAACAAGATTTCAGGAGTGGCTTAGCAAGGCTATTCCTAGAATCGGAGGAGCGAATTGCAGCCCAAGACGGTTTCGGCAATTTCTTTGATAACGGCCTGCTCAATCTGGCTAATGCTTTAAAGGTCGATGCGTTCATCACGCTTGGAGAGCGGAGAGTTCTCATAAGTTTGGTACAGCGCCATCAAATGGGAAGATTTGTCGATTATTTTGTGCGCAAGGGAATCTCAGGCAAGATGGCACAAAGCATTTCTGGCGCGAGAGATCTTTTCGCTATGGTTATGACCCACAGTCAGGGTAATGGGACAAACCTGAGATGGAAAGGGTATACTCTGTTCAAAACCGCGTTCGATCTAGGTATCTATCAACAGATGATAGAAGAGATCCGACCACGAACGATAATCGAGCTTGGCTCTGGCGGATCTGCTGTCTGGTTAGCAGACGTGGCAAAAATGCTCGACGTGCCAACACAGGTCCTATCGTTTGACATCAAACCTCCAGCTATCTCTTATCCTGGAGTTCGCTTCGTGCAGGCAGATTGCAATAACATAGAGCAAATTGCCGACGAAATTAAAGGCCTACCGCATCCATGGCTCGTGATCGAAGATGCTCACGTAAACGTCCTTGGGGTTATGACGTTCTTCGACCAATTCATGCGGCCTGGAGACTATCTGGTGGTAGAAGACAGCTTTATCATTAAGGAGAACGCTATGGGCAAGTTCTTGTTCGACAAGAGAGACCGATACCTAGTAGACACCAAGTATGTGGACCTGTTCGGCGAGAACATGACCTGCAGTGTAGATTCTATTTTCAAAAGAGTCTAGCGTCTATCGTTCTTGAGTACTTCTTTGACGGCTGCTCGAACGATCTTACAGTCTTGGCCAATGTTGAAGCGACCGTAGTTATCGTCTGTACCCAGAGAGTGCCCGCTTGTCCATTCAATATTGGACTTTTGCATTAGAGCCTTGCATTGCGCATCCATAGGAGTGTAGTGAAACATTCCATTAGACGGAATTGCAAACGCAAAATACCTTTCTAATTTACTCCACTCTTCTCTGTTAGAGTCTAGATTTCTTCTGGCTCTAAACTCAAAAAGATCCCAAAATTTGGGGTCTTTGTAGTCCTTCAAAACTTCAAGAAGGATGGCGTCACTAGCGCTACTGAGCCCGCAATATTCTGCGGAAACCACATTCTTGAGCCTTTCAAAGAGCAAGTAATCATCTGTTGCTATCCAACCAGTCCGTAAGCCATTGAGACCCAGAAGCTTGCTGTAACTGCCAACCACCACGTCATGTGTTATTGGCCCAAATTTCCTGTAGGTGTAAACGTTGCTGTGGTACACGGCGTCCCAAATGACTGGGGTGTGGGCGAGAGCGCCAAAATCGGTGATGTCGCCTTCTGGGTTAGATGGAGAGTCAATGAGAGCAATAGGTTTTTTGGATTGCTGGTAATACCTCATATCCGAATGGATGAGGCCAGCACTTTCTACCATGGCGGGATAGACTGGAAAGTAAGGTGTCATTCTAGTTAGGGCTGTTTTATAGCCCTTTTGAGCATAAGCCCGCATTACCAGCGTGGCCGCTCCAGACGCCCCATTGGCTAGCAAAATGTGCTGGTAAGTATGCCCTAGTTGTCTCTCAAGAACAGACTTGGTGATCTCAATGAGCTTGGCATTGCCTTCATGTTTAGTGTAATTCAGATTGGCGTCGTTCATCTCAAACGAGATAGACTTAGGCATTCCAGCCAAGAAGGCGTGACGAACAGCTACTGCATTGCCCCAACCTAGATTGAAAGTCATTTCACGCCAGCATTCAGAGCAGCGATCAGGGTTGCGGGCATGCCCTCATTTTTCTTGACCAATTCGATCAGCTTGATCTTAGTTTCCTTGTCCTGAATAGTCTCTGCAAAATCATAGAAAGCCTTGACGACGTGGGTGAAAGTGTTGCAAAGCATGTCGCCAGCAGGCGTGAGGGCAGCGCCTCCGACGCGGGCCAAATTCTTGATTCTAGCCGATACCTTGTAGATGTCGTTGGAGCTGTCTTGAGATTTTTCCCAAGCTTCAATCTCTTCCAAGCTCATCTTTTTCAAGGCCTTTTCAGTGAGCTTTTTCTTTTTCTGAGGAGGCTTTTCGTTGAAGTGCTTAGCTAATTCCTCTTCAGTCCAAGGTTCCCCGAAGCCCGCTTCGGCCTGATTCAGCTGAGCTTCCATGGCTATGTCAATCGGTCCTCCCTTGTAGGGAGACTTTGATCCAACATTGTGACCATTCTTTTGGTTGAAGCGATGGTTCTCGAAATCAAAACTTCTCTGCCGCATCTCTTTCAAAGCCACTTGAGCGGTGTCAAACCACCCACTATCTTCTTCTATGCCGCCTTCATCTACAACCTCTTGAATAAGAGCGCAAAGTGATTCAATTAAGTGTCTTTGGGCACGGTCATGCTCCAGCATGTCCCGACTAATTTCCTCTATTCCTTGAGCATCGAGGGGATATTTGTTCATGGTTAACTCTCACGGCCAGCCCTGAAACCAAGTCTGAAGGCGTTCTGGATTGCAACATTATGAGGAGCCTTGAGCCTCTTCCGCTCTTCGATGAAACGCATGAGGGCAAGCTCTTCAGGTCTCAGAGTTGGAGGGTCTATCTTCTTCAGATGCTCATATTCCTGTTCGCCCAATCTTTTCAGTTTGTCCCCTAGGGTCTTCTCCAGGGCGCTAAGTTCTTCTTCGGTTCCATTGTACAGCTTTCCAGTATCAGAATGCATTTACAGCTCCTTCACGTACATTTCGTAGAGTGACTTACGAAGCCTCTTTTGAGGACTGATTCCAACTGGCTCCAATATCTTTTCATACTTGGCGATGACATCCCAGGCCTGTTGTTCGGTGAGTTCATGGATGGTTTCTTCCTTGACCTCGATTTCAATAAAGTGGGCCACCTCAGTCCTGCCTTTTTCGCGGACTGTGTAAAAAACCAGGGTGGCGTCTGGGAAATAATAGATATGGCACATTTTCCAGATCTCAAAATTGAACTTGTATCCTCCAGCCTCTGCACCTGCTGCAATTTCATTTGCTGGAGTGCCGTCCACGCGCCAATTGGACTCGAAACGCTGGACGTTGTTTTTGGCACCTTCACGCTTCTGCTTGATCGTCCACTGAGCGAACTTGTCTGACCAAGGGAATTGGCCGCGTCTGTAGCGACCAAAGGAGCCGTCTGGCTTGGTGTAATAAGTGTCTGGACCCTGACAGTAGATGAACTTCTGGAGGTCTGGAAGAGATTCTAGGATGATTTTGGTTGGCAGGAGCTGAGAAATTTCAGTTCTGTATTTGGTTTCAAATTCTGTAAACCGTGGGATCTTATCTTCGCTCATGCATTTCCTCTTGAAAGGGTCTCTTGAACCTCTTTGTTTTTAATCATTCTATACGCCTGGAGCCTATAGTTGAAGGTCATTCCAGCTGTATGGACTTTGGCGATTTTCTTGTAGTCTAAACCGCCCTTGAGTTCCGCTTCTAGGAACTTCCGAATGTCCTGATCTTCCTTTTCCGCGAAATCTGTGTAGATCTTCTTTTCTAGCCCCTCTAGGCGCATATCCTCTTCCATGCGATCGATCATCTCGGCGCTGAATGCGAGGTCTGTGCCGCTTACCAAGCCGCAAGAACGACATACGTCTATCTTGCCTTCACTGCCATTTTCATCTATGGAATTCACCTTGAACCAAGAGTGCGTTTTGCAGGTGTTGCCCTTTTTAACCTTGGTGGGAAAAACAGACTTGAGGGCCTTTTTGTTCTTGATGCGATATGAAAGCTCCTGTAGAAACGTTGGAACGTGGCGTCCTAAAAATATTCCAATTACTAGGGTCATCAAAAAATTCATTTAACGTCCGTACTTCTGTTTCAAAGCTCGTCTCTTTTTGACGCGTTCTTTTGCTGTGGGGATCTTTCCCGTTTCATAGTAGACCTCGTATACCCACGTGTCAAATTCTTTCTGTTTATTGAGAAGGTCTAAGCCAAACCTACAATCGGTGTCGTGATAGATTTGCTCCCAATATTTGGTATCGTGGACTTCATTCTCGTAGATGATTTTTCGATTCTTCTTCTTTTCTTCATCATCCATCGCAGCTTCAATTTTGGTGTCGGGCTTTCGACCATTCTCAATGAAGCCTCTGTGATGGCCAATCTCATGGATGAGACTCAGAACTAAATCCAGCTTGGACTCTCGACATGTGACGTAGACAGTAAGTTCTGTTCCATCCGTAGTCCAATCCGCCATAACACGAGAGTACGGAACGTAAGGCTTGAAACGGACCTTGAGGCCCATGCCCTCGGCGTACTTCACTAGTCTGGCGAATTCGTCGTCTCTGATCATACTATTTCTTATTGTAAGCGTGCTTGACCCCGCTGATCACGGCAGTCTTCCACTCTCTTTCTTTAAAGTCGCGGTCGGGAACAAAAAATCTGCTGAGTATGTCTAGTGTATCATCTTCTGAATAGCCTGCCAAGGCGAATTCGCAAGCAATTGCGAACCATTGCTGGTTACGGCCCTTGGCAGGGTCCAGACCGTTTATAAGGCGATCCTGAGCCCATTGTTTGACTTTACCGAAGTCTGTACAGTCTGATGCAGTCCTTTTCTCACGTTCTTTTGGTCTAGAGTCTGGAAATTGAGACAGCCAGGCTACTAGATCAGTCAGCTTTACTGGACCATTAAACTCCACCATTCGTTGCTTTTTGCCAGGTTCACGGTAGGCTCCAGGGACACGAATGCTCCTAGACGGATTCCTAGCCTGCTGGTCAGCCAGCGTGACTACGTTGAGTATCCAGTCCTCAAACTTTCTCCAAACGCTCTCTGAAGGCAAATCCTGGTCTAATGAGATCAAGAAATGGATGCTCTTGCCGCCAGAAAAGACGGCGGCACTGTAAGGCATACCCACTTTCTTTACATAGGCGATCTGCTCAGACAAAGGACCCGTGTCCAGCTCAATCAGGAAATTCCTGAACGCCTTACAATTCTCATCGCGTCTGAAACCATAGATAGGGTTCAGGGCTACAAAGATGAACTCTTCAGGCTTTGGATGCTCAAATGGGTTTTTGATGTCTGGCGGTACCAATGTTACTGGACCGTCCAAGGCATTCTCCAGAGGGATGCTGTGGTAGCCATACTTATTGTGGCTTACGCAGACAGTTTCCCCTGGCCTGAACATCAAGTTGAAGAATTGCCTAGTCTTTTCATCCATGCACTGCCGATCCAGCAAGCTTATCGTGAGCTTCCTGGAGCGCTTCTTGTTTGCGCTTTTCTGCTTCGCGCTCGTCGTTTGCTTTCTTGATCATCGCCTTGATTTCATCAAGCTGCTTCTTTCGAGCGACCATGTACTCGCGCACAGAGTCCACGGTGAAATATTTCGATACCGACTTAACGGCACCGTTTGAATACTTGACTGGAACCTTCACGGTTCGAGTCGTACCTTCCTTTTCCTCATCTTCGGGATTGGGAACGTATTCGGTCACATCTTCCATTACAGTTTCGACTACGCCCTTGGTGATCATCTTCTGCCAGCGGCTAGAGGCGCCAAAGACTTCCTTGGATAGGGCGTTCAACTCAGCTTTCTCTGCGCTAGTCAGCTGGTTGATCGTCTTTGATTCTGGTTTCACTTCCGAAATCACAGCACTTTCTACACTACCCATTATTTTCTCCTCAGCCTTACGCGGCCAACGTTTTTGATCATCCTATAGACTTCCGTCACGCTCTCAGAGACAGCAGTCTCACTGCCGCCGTTGAAGTAAATCTTACTACCGACTTTTCCGTCATTGTAGTAGGGTTGAACGCTGACAATGCCATTGATAGCAGCCAGCTCCTTCTTTCTTGGCTCCCAGAAATCTGAGAGCTTGATGAACTTAGGCATTCGCTCTTTCCTTTTTGCCGCACGTACAGTCGCTGCAATAGCTGGCAGTGTCACCACAAGAAGCGGCCGATACTTTGACTTTTTCAAACTTGATGTCGCTATCTTTCGGCATCATAAACACCAAAACTTGGTTGTTGGGGAATACTTGATTGATATGTTGCTTCAAGCTCTCCATAGTGTCAACGTCAAAATCTTCGCCTACAAGCTTCACCAATAGGACATCCCCTGGTGCCATGTTAAGCGTCTGAAGTTGCGCGATATCAAAGCTAAAAAGGACTCTTCCGTCCTTATCCACTAGATGCTGGCACTGGTTCTGTGGCAGATGCTCTGGATTTATCTTCATTGTCATTGACTTGCTCCACTTTCTTTTTTGTGCTTTCGCCCAATTGTTTATTGAAATCGTCTTGCTTTCGTTGTTCTTTGATTTGGTCTACGTGTTGGCGGAATTCCTTGGAGTAAGGAACGAACCTACCCTTCTTGTAGCCAGTGTAGAAGCTCTTTCCTACGTGCTCTGTGAAACGACTCTTGTGGACGATCCACTCGGTTCTGTGATTTTCCCTATCGGCGACGAGTTCCATACAGCACGTACACGAGTTCAGAATGACTTTGCGGCCTTCGATTCTCACTTTGAATGGGATGGTGTTTTCTTCATTTGGGGGGCTGACCTGGGCCATAAGAATGATGGGCGCAGGGTAAATATTTTTGTACTGATCCAGCATTGCCGCCAATTCAGCCTGAACTTCCCATTCGTTCTTCCACGGATTCTTTTTTGAGAACTTGACGTTCTGATAATAGTCAATAATTACAACATCGTAAATAATGTTGTTTTTGATCCAATAGTCGAAGATTCCCTGAATACCCTCGACACTGGTCGTTACTCCAGAGACAGGCGCTTCAGGCGTACTGCCATAATGGTCGTCGATGACCTGAAGCCAACCATCTTTCGCCAAAATGGGAATGTACTTTTCAAACGTCTCAAGCTGCTCGTCGGTGAATTTGTCGTGATTGGTGTACGCCCATCCCTTTGAGAAGCAGGTGATACGGTTGTACATATCTTCCTTCGCTTCTTCGTTCGTTAGGATGGCTACTTTGCAGCGCTTTCCAGTACGAGGACTCAGCTGCTTCATGGTCGTCGCGGTGGCGTTGGCCACGGTCGTACTTTTGCCTTCGCCAGTCTTGCCGCCAATCAAGATCAAGTTCTTTGGAAAGAACGGAACCACACCGTTGAACTCTTCGTTGATGAATTCCATACAGGACCGCGCAGACTCAATGTAAGTCCTGCTGTCCTTCTGAACCTGAGCGATTTGCTCATCAGTCATCGCGCCGTAGTTGCTAGCCTTAGCAATTTCTAGTTCGCGGTCATTCTTGGCGAGCTTTTCTAACTCGTTGTCCGCACGACGGCCCTTGATGATAAGCTCTTTCTCTGCTAGCTCTTTTTTCTTTCTGTCGAAATCTGCGGCCTCTGCTAGTTTGAGAAGAGCCTTATCCACTTCACTCATCGTCAAATCCTAGAATTTCGCTGGCCTCTTTATCCACACCAGTGGTTGGCAACTCTACCTTTGGGATAGAGCGATCCATCTCTTCGGCCAATCTGCCGTGCTTAGAGGGGTTGTATTCTTCAAGTTTCTTTACGCCTTCGTTGAAATAGTCAAAGACCGCAGTAGTCAGTTCCTTTCTGACGGTTGCAAGTCCATTTTTTCTCTTTTTGGCATCCTGACAAATCTCTTCTGGAGGGAAACAAGCTTTCACGATGGTTTCAACCACCGATCCCATCCTGAAACTTTCTTTGGTGAAGCTGTACGTCTTGACCAGATCTTCTACGAGATAACCAAGAAGCTCCCTGCGTCTGGGGATCGGAATGGCTTTGTAGGGACTGCCGTACTTTTTGCTAGTACGGTCTTCTCCCCATCTGTTCAGCCAATCGTCTATGGCGTTGATTAGGTCTTGATTCATTACGCTCTCATGCTTTTCAAAAGCTTTCTGGCTGTCTGAACTTCTTCTTTGAGCTTCGGATCATTTTTGTTGGCTTCGATGAAACGCTTGAAAATCATTGACTTTGATCGCTTACTCTTTCGATCAAACTCTTCTCTTTTCTCATCCCACTTCACTTCGTCTTCCATGCTGAAGTAGACTTCCTCTGGGCTCATATTGTGCATGTTATCATAGGGGTCCATGCCCATGCTACTGAGATCAGACAAACGAATCTGTTTGTGTTCGACTGGAACCGCTACATAGTAGTGGTCGTTGAACTTGAATACTGGACCGTCTTCAGCGTGCGCCTTCTTCTTGATGGACTTGTACACGGCTGTGTCGAGCTTTTTATAGCCAATTTTTTCGTGGTTCTCTAGTAAGTCCCTTAGAATTGAAGGTGGGCGTTTAGTTCCATAGTAGAAGAAGAATTCTTCGGTGGCCGTGCCCTTGATGTTTCGCGCCTTCTGCCTGCAAACCCTGACCACATCCTCCATGCGCTGCTTCATGAAGAGAGTGCAATTTGCCTTGTTCTTATTCAGAACGGCATGCTCGTTAGGATCGTAACCGTTGTTTTTGTGATAGATAGCCACGAACTCTTCATACTTGTGCGGTAGCTTATCCAGCGAGAAGAGGCCTAAGAAACTGACCAAATGAATTTGGGCTATGCTGATCAAATCATCTAGATCCAAACCAACAAGGAAGAAGAGGCTTTTGTACATGTAAAACGTGTTGCCCGCCATGTGCCTGGCAATGAACTTGTACGGCTCCATTTCTTCTTTGGTCGGATTGTGATTGGTCTTCCTGAAGTATTGGTGCCTGAGATAGCAAAGCTCAAATTCGTTCCTGGAGTGGATCTTTTTTGTGTCTGCTTTTGGTCTTGTGATTCCTTGACTCATACTTTCCTTGAAATTTGGCAGTGGGCTTCTGATTGTTCCAGCTTCCTCGCTCTATAACACTTGGTTATGACCCAAGCTATCGCGCCTTCTCAGTCCTTGTCCGTTACTACTGCTCGGTCGCCTGGCGATCAACCCAGGACGCCACGGATTGTTTAGCGGCTTATTTTTTGCCCTTCCCAACGGTGCATGTAGGGATTTCCGCCCCTACACGTTTCCTGCCAGAAAATTTGTTATCTTTCATCTAACTTCTTCACGGCCTCAAGAATCTCCTGAGCCAGTTTTGGATTGTCCCTGATGGCTAAAGCACACTCTTTCTTCCCCACCCAGGATTCGTCTCCGAAGGAATAAGTCTTGCCGCTTAGCTGGATCAATCCAAGGCCTTTAGCTAGAAAGAAAATTTCTTCGTGTTGATTTATGATGCCCTTTTCATAGTCCATTGTAAAGACCCCTGCGCGGCCTTGCGGACCAATAGAAGACGCTTCGCATTTAGCATAGATCTTGTGTCCAGTGAGGAGCTTATTTTCACGAGCGTCCTTGGCGTCCTCTTCCTCAAAGGTCTTACCCTCGATGTCCTTCTTGTCATCAGCATCGCCAGCTCTTTTGAGAGAAACGAAGTATTCAAAAGTGTGCTTTACGATCCAACTTTCTGCCATCTGAGTATCAGGCCCATGCGTACCAGCCTTTTGGTTGGCTCGCATTTGGCTAGTGCCAATGAGAAGAATCTTGTTGCGCTTACAGAACGGAACTAGTTTGTCTAGGCCAGTTTGAATCGTAAGAGCATGGTCGCCACGAAGGTGATCGGCCACCGAGTCTGCGTCTTTGCGCTTGATCCCTTGGATGTTGGTCAAGGAATCGATAACCAGGATTCTAAGAGGCATCCCATCTTGAACCATGGGCTTGATGTCTTTTTCGATACGATCAAAGATTTCTACAGGATCTTTGGTGTCATAGATGATCATTCTATCTTTGTCGATAGCGGGGAAGATGTTATGCTGTAGTTGACCGCGAAGCTCTGTATTGAAGTAGATCGCGATTCCTTCCTTGTCACGCTTTTGCATCTCTAGGATGATTGCGTAACAGCTAAGCGACTTACCCGCCTTTTGTTCGGACAGAAGGAGAAGAGAGGCGTTCTTTGGAATTCCGTTGCTCTTATTAGCAAAGATCCAGTTAAAGTACGGGCTCGGCGTGTACAGACAGTTTTCTGGTGCGAACGAATCGTAGTCGTAATCGACCGTATCATCGTAAGCCTGAAGTTGTTTCAACCATTTATTCGCCATCGTTTTTTCTCCCGCTCGTAACTCCAATAGCCTCGTAAGGCACACCACTCTTGGAGAGCAAATACATCTTTTGTCTCATATACCTACATACGTTCTCTACCACTTTTACTTTGCCATCAAAGTTACTTTGGAGAGCTTTCAACTGATTGATTCTATCGGTTGCCGCAAGGTAATCCGCATCTCTCATGAGAAAGGCTTCTCTGAGATCCGAATTGTCCTGATATTTGGGCTTATCTTTCATGTGATCAGCATACGTCCCGAGAATCACATTTGCCTTGGCTTCCTTAAGGGCTTTTTCTGCCAACGTGAGCTGGTAGCCAATACTTGACAGGTGCTGCTTGAGATCCCTGTATGCTTCGTTAAAAGAGTGCTCTAAGTCAGCGTAAGTAGAGGGATTTACAGTCTTCGCCTCTATGTACCTAACCTCGGCCTCCCTGATCTTTTGCATGTGCAGGGACAGTTCCCGTGATTTGCCAAAGGCAGGGATCACGAGAGAATGATTGTCGTTCACTTTTCTATCCTTAGAGCCCTAGTGACTTCAGGAACTCTTCGTCCGACATTTCCTTTACGGCTTGTGCAGTCGTTTGGGGCTTAGCCGCTGGCGTCGGAGCAGGTGCTGCCGTTGGGCTAGACGCTAGGGACTGAGTTGTGGCTGCTGGAGCCGCTGCTGCGCCTGTGGGAGCCGCAGCGGGTGCCGCTGCTGCGCCTGTGGGAGGTGCTGCTGGAGCAGCTGCTGCCGTGCCAGCAGTCTGCCCAAGAGCGGCCAAGAGTGCTGGGTTAGCAGTGTTTGCGGGTGCTGCTGACGCTGCTGGAGCAGATCCACCCGTCGCGGGTGAAGATTCATACTCCTCGTCGCTGCCATCATCATTCGAGTTGTTGTCTGACTTGGCATCCAAGATTTCGTCAACAGCCCTAGACTTGCCAGTGAGCAGATCGGACTCATCAACGATGCGCTTGACCTCTTCAGCCGTTGGCTTCTTGAAGAGCTTGTCCAGTTCAGCCGTTTCCTTGCCAAGCTTGGACAGATCGTCTGGAGTAAGAGCATCTACAACGTCCTGGTAGACCTTGCCAACACCTGGGATGTCCCTGGACTCTTGCAGGACAGTCACGCTGAAAGTAGTTTCTAGACCACGGCCTTGGCGGCTGAAGACGAAATAGAGACCAGTTTCCACGTCTAGAGGTTCGATGCCCGTGGCACGGACCTTCGTGATTGCCAAATTCAGAGCCAACCAAGCCTTGTGGCGCAACTTGAGCACGCCAATATTACCCTGGCGGTCCTTGACGTTGAGATAGTGGTTACTATCCAGGTTGTACATGGCCTTCTGACCGCCAACCAATTCAGTCAGCTTAGTTTCGAGCGCCTTATTCCCAGCTGCTTTGGCTTTTTCAAGCTCAGCCTTCAGCATGTCGATGCGCTCTAGAGCAGCATCGGGAACTTCAACCATCTTGGATTCTTTGTTCGTGACCAAACAGCTCTGGAAAACACGCATTTGGCCTTGGCTGTTGCGGTACCCATAATGGATGCGGTAGAACATGCTCCAACGGCCAGAATCGGCTAGATCGCCAAGAGGAGG
>JAPMTY010000028.1 GCA_026552835.1 Candidatus Methanoperedens sp. | reverse complement strand
GAGTATGCAAAAAGAACTCCAAAACTTTTCCCGCATGTGTAGCAGTATTTAAATACTGAACTTTTTGAACGACCAAAAGATAAATGCCAATACACAATGTTTTCCAATTCAATGAATGCTACTCAGGAACGAAGCTGGCTTTAAGTGATTTCAAAGCAGACCTTACAATGCCTTTGGGTGATTTGGGTTCGGGCACCCCCTTTGAATACACCGAACCCATACACTATTTTTTTACAGGATTTGTTCATCTGAATTCGTATATCTTAACCTGCCTGCACCAATCCAAACCCGTATATTCTATCTTTGCCAGCCTCACCCAAATCAATTGCATTATAATCCAAAGTATGACGGATTTCTTGCGGAGTCATGGATAGGTTTTTACTCCTAATTAATGCTGCAACACCGCTCACAAAAGGCGTTGCCATAGATGTGCCGCTTTCATTCGCATAGCCTCCATTTATCCAGGTTGAATAAATATCCACACCCGGCGCTGCCAGTTCTACTTCTGTGCCATCCGCGCTCCATACTGGCGCAATGTTATTATAATCGATAGCTGAGACTGCAATCACAGAATCGAATTTCGCAGGATAAAGGACATCATCCGTACTCAGGTTTCCGTCTCCATTGTTACCTGCGGCAGCGACAAGAAGAATGCCAGCTTTATATGCATTGGCAGTAGTATCGTTTAGCGCCTGGGAATAAGTCGCAGTTCCAAGACTCATGGAAACCACATCCATGTTGTTCTGCACTGCCCAGTCAATTCCCTCGATAACATCTGAGATATAGCCGCCTCCAGAAGCATCCAGCACCTTGACAGCATAAAGCTGAGCATCAGGTGCAACTCCAATTACGCCGATGCTATTGTTTCTGGCAGCTATGATTCCTGCGACATGGGTACCATGACCGTTGTCGTCGTTCCACTTGTTATTTTTTGATTTTCCAACAAGATTAATGCCTCCAGATACTGTCAAATCAGGATGATTACTGCCTATTCCGGTATCCAGTACAGCTATCTTAACATTTGTACCTGTGGAGTTGTTCCATGCTTCAGGCGCTTTTACTCTTGCAATACCCCATGTTATCTGCTGCGGTGGTTGTGGAGGTTGAGGTTGTGTTGTTTTGCCTGCTATCTGAACCTGTGTGTCTTCCTCTACGTACTTTATTTTCGGATTTTTCTTTAACTGTTTAGATATACTTTCTGTAATATCGGCTGAAATAGCGTTAATTATTTTGTATTGTGTATAATTAGTTATGCCATCTTCATTAATTAAGTTTTGATTAATTGCTCCATTGAACCCGATTATTACGGGCTTTGCATCCATGGGTGGTATAAATAATGCAATGAAGATAAATATTGGTAACATTGTTCTTGTGTTCATCTTAATTTCCTCCAATTAAATTCGTCTGATTTGCTTTCTAGCACTATTTCTTATGTTATCCTTAGGTTAACCCAAAAATGATGGTACAATAACTCCACAAGATGTACTCCCTTCTTTCCGCACTCTTTATAAATTAAAACAATCTTAAAAGTTCTTACACGTAGCTTAATCGTGCAGTCATTGCGTTCTAAGTTGCCATCCAAAATACATTATAGAAAGAGTTAGAGCCGATGCATAAATGAAGTCAATAAATGGCCCAATATCCGGTCCCAGCGGCATTTCTTTTAGGAACAGCCAGAGCGGAAGAAAGCCAAAAATTATTAGTGGTACGGATGCAGCCTTTATCATTTTGTCCATTATTATTCATGTCTCCTTTTGCTTATAATATAAAAAATGCGGGCACAAATAGTTAATCGTGCCCATTAAGCTTTAATCTAATCGATGTTAGTACTGACCCCCATCTACAAGAAGGCTAATGGCATAGCCATAACTAGCACCTTTGGGTACTCGGATTTCTGTCCCACCAATAACACCTTGGGATCCCTCATAGTTCCCATTCCAATGAGCTTTGAAATACCCATACTGGCCCGTATTTGAAGATTGTGCACCTACATGATCTTGCTGTAAATTGTAGGTCTCCGAAATACCCGCAGACACACCGCCATGAGACACACTGAGACTAGTGGTAACTGTTATTGGTGTCCCAGTTGAGGTATCCGTAGAGGGGTCCCAGTCTATTATTCTATCATTAGCTCTATTGAGGGTAACTCCAGGTCTAACCTCGTAAAGATTTGAATCGTCACCGAAAGGCCCAGTATCCAGCGCATTATATCCTGTAGACTTCATCCACACAACATAGTAATCATAGCTGGCATCTGTTACATCTTCTTTATAGAGTTTATATGTTGCTGAGGCAGTTGCATAAGGAGAATCCGATGTGTCTAGTGTATCCGTTCTTATATAGGTTAGATGGTCTGTTGTAAAAGCCGATGTGCCAACCAATCCTTGCTTAAGCACTTTATCCACTTTCTCCTCCACAAGAAGTGCCTTTTGGGCATCCCATGGGGTAGTAGGGTCTACAATTTTTTGATTTTCCGATGGTACGGTATTATCTTTGTCTTTTTTGGCCATTGTACTTGGCACCAATACCGTGCCTATGAGCAACATCGCTATTAATATTGCTCCAAACCTCTTTACGTTCATATTTTTATCCTCCATTTATATTTTATTTTCTTTGCTGCCCTCAGGCGCGGCGCTGGCTTTAAATAAGTTCAAAGCAACATTACCTTGCCTTCGGGCATCTGGGGTTCAGTTGCTCGTGTGGAACTGCTGAACTCCACGTTTTTTGTAATAGTTATGCAGATTCTTCTATCAGCTTCAGGAACACTCGTTGCAAATCCATCCTCTCCTCCTCGAATTTGGAAATTGTTCCTCCCATGGACTTCACAACCATTGCTATTTCCATGCGCGTGCCCATATCCGTCAGCAGCGAGATATGACCGTTAACTGGCTCAACAGAACGCATGCCTTTTAGTCCTCTCAAGCTCTCTATAACTCTCTGGGCGGGCAAATCTTGGACTTCAAGTGCGTATCTGACGCCGACCTTTTCCCTTACCCTGTCCCTGAGTTCCTCCACCGTACCTACAGCAAGCAGCCTACCCCTTGCTATAACGCCTATCCTATCGCATATCTCCTCAACCTCTGCCATGCTGTGGCTGCTCAGGAACACGGTTACTCCTTTTTCCTTGCTAAGCTTCTTGATCAAATCCCGCATCATCTGTGCACCGAGAGGATCTATTCCGCTTGTAGGCTCATCAAGAAACAATACAGATGGTTCGTTTATCAGTGCCTGAGCTAGACCGAAACGTTTGCGCATACCGGTTGAGAATCCACCTGTTCTCTGGTCTACGGCCCGGTTAAGACCAACAAGTTCAAGCAGGTCAATAATCCGCTTTTCCCTTGTTTTTTCATCGATATCGTAGAGCTTGGCATAGAACCTGAGGTTCTGCCTTGCAGTGAGGTTATCATAATAGCCAGCGGGTTCTGGCAAAACCCCAGTAGCTTCCCTTATCTTTATGACCTCTCTCACAATATTATAGCCTGCTACTTTGCCTGTGCCGCTTGTAGGTTCAAGCAAGCCTATGAGCATCTTCATTGTCGTAGTCTTGCCCGCACCGTTTGGTCCTACAAAGCCAAAGACCTCGCCCTTTTTTACGCTCAGGTTAAGCGAATCCACTGCTACAAGTTCGTTATGCTTACCAAAACTCTTAGTAAGATTTATGGTTTCTATAATGTTTTCATTTTGATTGATTTGATTCATATTTATCTTCTCCCGAATTTGCGTATTATAAACACCAGCGCAATGATAGCCAGCACCACCATCCCGATTCCAGCCACCCCGCTTGAGCCGGATTTTTCTACATTCACTTTGATGCTCTTTTCCTCGCCCTGAATATCGCCACTCTTGGCACGCATGAAGATCTCTTTTATTCCCGAACCTGCGTCTGCCCGTGCTGTAATCTCAACAGGGATATTCCTCGATTCACCGGCTTCCAGTGTTTCTATTGTCCCGAAGCTCCTTATCTGGGTACTGATGCCGCTGACATCCTGTATCTCAAGCTGCACACTGCTCAGTGCCACATCCCCACCGTTTCTCAGGGTTACACTAATCTCTGTCGAACCGCCCGGGTTAAGTGTTACCTCGCTGTAGCTCGAATAAAGGCTGAGTATCTGGCTATTCTCAAGACCTTTATTGACAGTGACCTCAAGTCTCTGGGACACGCTTCTATCATCCCCGCTAACAGCACCCACGAGTATAGGGTATATTCCATCGCTGGCATTCGGGGAAGGTTTGACTTTCACCTTGAAATTCTGCTCACCTTTGGCAGGCAATTCAAGGGTAGTCAGCCTTATCTTATCATCCGTATCTGAAAGGAATTCAACGTTCCAGCCTTCCGGCTTGTTCAGTGCCTTCAAATTCAGCTTGAGCTGCTGGTCGAACCTGTTTTTCAGGGATACGGTAAAATCCGCTGTATTCTCAGGGCGAACCTCAAGACCGGCTATGCTTGAATGCATCTCAAGATACGCGCTCAACGCCAGTGTAGGATCAAGATCAGGATTGATACTGACACTCAGCGGCAGCGAAATGATCTGGCTGCCGCTTTCCATAGATGCCCCTATCAGGACTTCATAATCTCCTTGGCTGGTATTGACAGGGGGTTGGGCTATGACATCAAAATCCTGCGTACTTTGTGCCGGGGTACTCAGCTTTGTAATCCTCGCTCCGTCTGAGGAGAGCATGTCCACGCCCCACTCATTGGGCTTTGAAAGCACCGAGAGCTTTACTGTCGCCCTGCTGTCGTATTTATTTTCTATAGTGATACTGAACTTAACGGGTAAGCCTGGATGGGTCTTCATGCCTGGAATGCTTGAATATATCTCGAGATTAGGCATGGCGTTTCTGTCCACGGTTGCAACAAACTCGCGATATATCAATTCATAATTAGTTACATCCTCGCCAAAGGGCTGCAAGCCTATCCTTATCAAATATACTCCATCGCTGGTATTTACTGGCACCCGAAGTCTTAAAATAATTTGCTTTGAGTCGGTTGAGTCGACAGGAAATGTTATCTGGCTGACCTGATTATTATCTGCATAAAAACCTGCAAGCCAGTTTTCTGGTTTTTTATCTATGAAGAGCTTAACTGAGACGCTTTTGGTGGTGTTGTATCCCTTTTGCAAGGTTGTGGTAAATTCAACTACATCACCAGGACGAACGACTTTGCCCGTTATATCCGTAGTGGCTGTGATCTGAGAGAATTCAGCACTGGCTAATGGTAGAATTAATAAGAGTATTGTTATAACGCCGAGGAATCTTAAGATTCTATTCATGAACTGATATCCTTCCTGAGGAATGTAATGAAAGCTATGATAAGCAGGATAATTGGCGATACAATCAGCACAATTAAATTCATCCAGAACTCGCTGAACCACTGGGAAAGGGTAAAGCGGGTATCTAATATTCCTTTAATGTCAGATTCTATTCCAGGCCCACCCCAGCCAAGATTAGTTTTACCTGCAATAACCTCTGCATAGTGATGCATCGGAGATATGTTAGAGATTTTTGCAATAATTCCCCAACCATCCGTGTTCCCTGCTAAGGTCTGTCCTGAAAGCAGAAAAATTGCTATAACTATTACAGTGAAAACAATAGAAAGACCAAGCCATATGGTGACGTTATATACGAGCGAATCAGCCGCATCCTCTACCACGATTGATAGAATGACGCCAATGCCAAGGAAGACCAACACATAAAGAAAAGTGAACAATATGTACAATGATATTCTGATTAGTTCCATAGTACTCACCACCTCTCCGAAGAGAACAAGTAATGTTCCGATCGATACTGCTGCCGAGATGGATAGAACAAGGAATAACGTCAACATGAAGCCGAGCAGCTTGCCCAAGATAATAGTGTCACGAAAAACCGGATGAGTCAGAAGAACATTCATCGAACCTGACTTTCGTTCTCTTATCACAGCATCAAAGCTCAAAGCAATGCCAATCAACGGTGCAAACCATGTAATGATTCCCGAAATACCGTTTAGTCCCAACATAAGCATCGATGTCGATTCTCCTCCCATTCTGCTCAAGCGTTCCGCCGCTAAACCCTGCTGGTAGCTGAAGACAAATGTTACCAGAGTGAAGGTGACAAGTAACGCTAAAAACACAGGGCTCCAGAGGCTATCCGCAAATTCTTTCTGGGCAATTGTTATTACATTCCTGATATTTGTGTTCATAATCTTCACCATGTTATATCTTTACGTAGGAAGGCTACAAACGCTGCAATGAAAAGCAATATTGGCATAACTGCCAATGCAACGAGATTTGTCCAGTAATCATTAAACCAGTCTCCTATTGTGTGTTTAGTGTCAAAAACACCTGAGCTAATCGTCTGTCCGGTCATAACGTTAACGCCTCCCACGCTTATTCCTGGAACACCCACCACAGCCTCTGCATAATGATGTATTGGTGAAAGCGTCTGAAGATCACCGTTAATCACGCGTGCTTCACGGTTATTGGCTAAATCAAGAATAGATTCCCCTGTTGCAATGGAAGCAGCCACCGAGATGATCGCCCCAAATACTATTACCAGATTAATCCATACTACCAAGCCATAGATAAATGAATTAGTCGAACTGCTTGAAAATATTGATATTAGAACCCCTAAAGCCAAAAAGGTAGCGAGATATATAAAAGTGATACCCGCAAAAATAAGGACTCTGCTTACCTCCATCAAACCAACCTGTATTCCACTGAGGGCAAGCATGGTTCCAACCGAAGCAATGACAGATATGAATACCACCAGGGCAAGGGTGACCAATCCTCCTGCTATTTTCCCGGTTATGATGTTATCCCGAAAAACAGGATGCGTCAGAAGAACATTTAATGATGCGGATTTTCGCTCTTTAACTACTGCATCAAAGCCGAGGGCAATACCTACTAGGGGCAGGAAAAGCCCGATGATCTGGGCAACATCAATAAAACCCATATCAAATATGTTAAACCCATTCTTCACCGACTGAACGCTAAAAGAGAATATAATCAGCGTAAACATCAAGAGCAGAGCCCTGAACCTTGGACTCCATAGGTTGTCAGCGAATTCCTTTTGAGCGATTACAAATACATTTTCAATATTCTGTTTCATCTAATTCTCCTTAAAAGTATTATAACAGTTAATGCAATTACTGAAAATACAGAACTAAAACCAGGCGTTTTAGGCGTATCTGTGGTCGGTAATGCTGTTGCCGTGATATTTGCCTGCCCTTGGAGTTGTGTATTCTCTTTAACTATGACTAATTTGCTTGCAACTCTATAGCCTTCTTTGGTAGCGTTTAACAGATACCTGCCCGGCTCCTTGAAGCTGTAATATAACTGACCTGTTTCATTTGTTATGCCTATTTCCCTGCCGTTGAGTGTAATTGTTGCCTTTTCAATAGGTTTTGACAAGGATTTAACTTGAATAGTAAATTCTTCGTCCTGTTGAACCGACGAAGGAACATAAAGCGACATAACCTCGTCGTATCCGCTGAACTTTATCAGGAGAAGGTCACTCTCGGAATTATTATCAAATGAATCAACCAATAACCTACTACCATCAGGGCTCCAACTATCAAGTAAATAATGTAATTGATCATTTGAAGTAATTTGTACACGCTCTGTGCCATCAGGTCTTGCTATGAAAATCGGTCTCGTAACAGATTCTTCTTTGGGCCAGAACATACTGTGGTCAATATCCTTCCTCGTCCTTTTATCTATATCAGCAGAAAAGGCGATATAATCGCCGGAGGGATGCCATACATAGTTGAACGAAGTTAATGCAATGATGGCTCTGCCGCTACCATCTGGATTTATCGTATAGAGATTATCATCCTCTATAAACGCTATTTTATCACCTTTCGGGCTCCAGCCAACACTAATTGGATTTCTGCTTGTTATATTATCTAAAAGCAATTTTTGATTTACGCCATCAGAATCAATTACATATAGCTTAGATACTACTTTCTCGTTAGTTGAGGCAGTGAATAATAATTTTTGCCCATTCGGACTCAAACTGAAAATATCATCCATAGTCCTGTTTTTGCTGCTTACAATCTCAAGAGAACCAGCCCCATCCACATTAATCATGCGAATGCTTTCATCTATCTGGTAAAAAATCTTGTTATCATCTGAACTCCAGCCTATGGTTATGATGGGTACATCTTCATGTAAAAGCCGCCTTAATTCTGTTCCGTCCTCATTCATTACCCACATGTTTTTATTGTCAAAGTTGCTGAAGACGATTTTTTTTCCATCGCGGCTTCGCATTGGGTTCGAAACCATCGTTTCTATGGAACCATTGGTAAGCTGTTTTAGAATAGAGCCATTCTCATCTACCATGTATAATTGTTGCTTCATAGGATTGAATCCCATTACAACAAATGCCTTTGTTCCATCAGGGCTCCAGCTAAAATCTCGCTGCCATTCTATATTTAGAATATTTTCTCTTATTGAATCAATCGTAGTAAAGTTCTTTCCAACCACTCTGAATAGAGTACCATCAGGATCTGCAATTACATAAAAATCCCTTAATCTGAAGATATTTGTGGGAATGACTATCCTGTTTCCATCAGGACTCCAGGATCCTAAGCCCATATCGAGCGATTTGCTTCTTGTATTATTGAGTGTTGATGCAATTTCTTTTATCTCAGTCCCATCTGCATTCATTGCATAAACAGCAGTTAGCCCTGCAGTTCCAGGTAATTGGGAACCTGAACTTATCAAAAGCCTGCTTCCATCAGGACTCCACAAGCCAGAAAAAACGACCTGAAGCGCATCTATTTTGGCGGTTTTAACAAGGCTATAGTAATGAGTATCTGTTATATTTGAAATCGAGGTTATGCTTTCGATATTGAGAGAATTATTTGTTTTTTCCAGCGGATTGGCTGAAGCTATCACCACCGGTGTTATTAACGCTGTGAATAAGAGACTTAATTTTAAGAATCTTCTAATACTTGTTCCATTGCAAGGTTCAGTATCGTTCATAGGCTTATTGATTTTATTTTTCATACATACTGTGTTTTATTTCTCATTTAGATATTACGTAAAAAAAATAAAAAATTTAAAAATTTTTGTTATGGCCAATTTCGTCCAAGGAAGAATTCGTAGCCGGAGTAAGTACCTCCATTGGATTTAACAATTTTAGAGTATACTGGCGGAGTCGGTATAATTCCATTGCCGTAATTGTCCTGATACTTTAGCCGCTCCCGAAGAGTCCCAGGGTCTCCTGGCTGGTCATATTCATATCCAGATATACCGCTGGTGTATGCTCCAGATTCTATGAACTGACTTACTTTATCTCCTGAATTCACGCTGCACTTATACCAGTCTGCATCGCCACTGGGAGAGATACTTGCTCCGTATACCAGCGAAATGTCGTAGTTCGGACAAGTAATAGTATATGCACTAGACTTGTAACCACTTACCTCTGGCGGTTCTGCATACACATCTGGAGTCGCAGCTGCTAGCCCAGCAAATATGTTAAGGGCGATCGTCACAGCCATTACTGCTGATACAATTTTCTTTAACTTTACCATATTTTTATTTTCCTCCTTTAATTTTTCTTTTTTTCCCGGAGGCATGATCGAGCAAACCTTAAGTAATCTTAAAGCATACCTTACAATGCCTTCGGGCACCTGGGGTTCAGTTGCTCTTGTGGAACTGCTGAACTCCACGATTCTTTTTATGGGGCTGTAAAATCTGTTGTTAGAGTTTTACCTCTCCAACCTGCCAACTTTACCACCCGTTCTTATACAGATTTTTTTATCTGCAACCTAGGTCTATTATCTTATAATATATAAATTTTTTCATTTTTACTAATTACTTTATAAGAAAAACTAAAAACAATATTTATATTTACAAAAAATAGTTCATATTTAGAAAAAAAACGGTTAGTTAGGAAAAATTAGAAAACGGAGGAATTGGAATATTCAATAACAATCCATACATATCAATCCTTAAATTAAAAGGAAGTATCGTTGACATTTCCGTAGTAGCTGTAACATGCGCTGTTCTGGGAGTCTGGGATTACAGGGCAGCCATTGCAGCTTTCTCAAGTATAATGATCCACAGCGGATGCGATATCATAAACGACATTTATGATATCGAAATTGACAAAATATGTAAACCGAACGGTGCCATCGCATCCGGTCAGATCCCTGTGAAAAATGCGTGGATATATATGTTGTTTTTGTTTTCAACTGCAATTATTCTTTCACTTAACCTGAGCCTTATATTATTTGGTGGTTTTTTAACAGGGATTATTGTGGGTGGTTTAATGTATTCACACCCTTTATTCAGGTATAAGGACAAACCCGGTGTTTCTATGGCAGTCATGGCATTGTACTTTGGTCTGGTATCCTTGGGTGTCTGGAGTATATACTCCCCTGTTAATGTTGATAGTCTTGTGATCTCAGTTTATGTATTCATACTTGTATTTTGCCTTACTTTTATGAAAGATTTTAAGGATGTTGCAGGTGATGTTAATTCATTGCCACTAATGATGGGAATCCCAAGGGCTGCGAAACTTTGCAGCTTGCTGACATTACTCCCTCTCCTCCCTCTGAGATATCTAATCATGAAATATCCATATTTTTCAGTTGCTGCTGTAATCTATGTTGTGCTAATTGCAGGATGTATTGAAATCCTGCTAAAGGATCCAGTAACTGAAGGAAAACTGCTCAAAGATAGGATGATACTGGCGCTGACAGTCCCAAATTGCTTTATATTATTGGTAAAGATGATGGTGTTAATATAAAGGGAGTTAATACAGTTATTTTAAATTCCCTTCTGTATGGAAAAACTCTTTGAGTTTTTCTACTGCATTTTTATTAATGAAAAAATCACTTATTGTTTTATATTTGCTTATTAGCATACTTATTTTTATATCTGGATACCTTGTCACAAGATAATTTTTAGCATAAACAGCAGCATCCTGGTCCGATGTTGCCCTTCCTGTTATTACTGCCATATTCTTATCCCCGTAGCATTTATAAACATCCTTCAGGACAACGCAACCTGAAATCATCGGGGTTACAACAATATCCCCTTGCCCAGAGGCATACTCATCAGCCATTATTACATGCTTTTTCTCAATCTCAAGTAACTGTTCTTCATTTTCCGCCTCAACCAATATGATGAATTCCGTTGCCAGCCCCACACGCTTCCAGTTGGGAACGATGGTATACCTGTCAATTATTCCGTCCTCCTGCATGGTGCGCGTGTGGTATGCCGCAGAATTCCCGTCTTTGAATTTCAGTATTTTTGCAAGCTCAGCATTGGTTATTTTACTGTCTGCAAGCAGGGCCAGCAGGATGAACATATCGGTTTCGTTTAAATGCGATACTTCGGATAGTGTTTGGGCGATTTTTTTAACTCTGTCTGGAATTGTTTCATTCATTATAATCAACGATACTAATTATTCGTTTAACTGAAATAAGTTTTCGTTTAGAAAGGTTGCTCGCACCCACGTCCAATTTATGCCGTATGCTTCTTTTGGGGAACCACTTTTCACACAAAATCATCCATCAGCCCGCTTATATCAACCTTATCAATCGCCTGCTTCACAAGCGGCATCTCCTTTATCTGCGGCAGCTCATCCTCATAAGTGGGCGATTGCACCCTGTAAAATACTCCTATTGGAATATGTTCGCCCCATTCCTGCGATTTTACAAAAGCTGCCATCTTATCCCCTGCATTATGCCCCGATGCCTCAAGGTCGTATATTCTCTGTTTATACCAGTCGTAGGTGTTAACATGGTTAAAACTCACACACGGCTGGAACACATCGATTAACGAAAAACCCCGGTGTTTCACGGCATCCACAATTGTTTTCTGGAGATGCTTTACATCACCTGCAAAACTTCGCGCCACAAATGTTGCGCCCGTGGAAATGGCAAGAGCAATCGGGTTCACAGGCACTTCGATGACTCCCGAAGGCGTTGATTTGGTTCTCATACCTTTCTCGCTTGTCGGGGAAGTCTGTCCTGTGGTAAGACCGTATATCATATTATTGTGCACGATATAGGTCATGTCGATGTTCCTTCTCATCGCGTGAATGAAATGGCACATGCCGATACCATAACCGTCGCCATCCCCGCCCACAGCGAAAACCGTAAGTTCATGGTTTGAAAGCCTGGTTGCAGCAGCTACAGGCAAAGGCCTGCCATGGATGCCGTGCAATCCGTATGTTCTCAGCCAGTGCGGAACTTTCCCGGAACAGCCTATTCCCGAAATGATAGCAATATTCTCAGGCTCGATATTGAGTTCGACTATCGCGCCTTTAAGCGCAAGAAGAATACCGAAATCGCCGCAGCCGGGACACCAGTTGGGCTTCTCTATCGTATTGATATCAATCATCCTAACCATGCGCCACCTCCATAATCTCGCGGTGTATTTCTTCAGGATAAAATGGCCTGCCGTCGTATTTCAAAATCCTGCGGCCCACGCTCTTTCCAGTCTTTT
>JAPMTY010000027.1 GCA_026552835.1 Candidatus Methanoperedens sp. | reverse complement strand
TTTCCTACCTGTATTGCCTTGTTAAAAGCCGTATCCAGTGTTTTTCCGACAGCTTGGGCTTTTTTTGCCATGAGGAATAACTCCTTGACCTGTCCGAGAATCTGGTCTTCGCCTACTATCATGGATTCAAGGCCGCAGGTCAGGCGCAGAAGATGGCGAAGAGTCTCCTCGTGGTCAAGAAAATCGATAATCCGCGATGAGACTTTCATGTGTTTTGCGAATTCAAAAAGCACCTTGCTTCCTTTTGGCGAAACCACATACACTTCAACACGGTTGCACGTTTTCAGGACAGCGCATTCTTCAACAAGTTCGTGAGATTTAAGACGGACTAAAAGCTGGTCTATGCCTCCGTGCCAGGCACCCTCCATCTCATCAATGGTCGCCTTGGTATGCGTGATTAGCATGCTTGATATTTCAGTCATTAATGTTCCTGTCTATATGTTTTAAAGCTAACATATATGCTTTGTCATAAGATTCGCTAAGAGCCTTCCAAATTTCAATATCATTGATGATTTCCCATAAAATATTTTTCCGTTTTTTCTGGTCTTCCACTCGTGTTTTTAGTAATTCGCGAATCTCGTTCTGAAGCCTTGACATCCCTCCAAATCCGGGTGTTATGACCTCTTCAATCCTTTCACGAATATACTTTGAAAGCGCAGGGCTCTGTCCATGAGTTGATATCCCGATTACTATATCGCCCCGCTTTATTACTGAAGGGACGATGATATCCCCGAGGCCGTCCACACGGTCAATAAGTATCCCGCTTTCATGTGCAAGCTCTGCTATCTTTTCATTCAAAACAGCATCGTTTGTAGCAGGAATAACAATAAATGCATTTTTAAGATATCCTGATATTCCCGGTTCAGAAAGGTCAGCCATTATCAGGTTTATTTTTCCTTTTTCGCAAAGTTCCTTCAGGCGGGGTGTGAACTCCCTGCTCACGACAATTACGTGTGCATGCTCACAAAAAAGCGCTGCTTTTCGCTCACCAACATCACCCCCTCCGAAAATTACAACTTCTTTTCCGCTCAAATCAAGCATCAGCGGTAAAAAATCTTTCATAGCCTCACACCGGTTTTCTTAAATTCCCGTTCGCTGAAAAGAATGCTGTAATCTTTAATGCCTGTAGCAATGGATATCTCTCTTGCTATTTTTTCGCATTCCTCGCGCGAATAGGCATGTATCATGGTAAAAAGGTTGTATCTCCAGTCAGGAAAGCGCGGGCGTTCATAACAATGGGTCACTTCAGGAAAACCGGCCATTATAGCTCCTACCGTTTCCACTTTCTCATCCGGGACATTCCATGTACACATTGCATTTGCTGTTATCCCGATAGCCCTGTGACCGATAGAGGCGCCAAAACGCCGTATGACCCCGTCTTTTAAAAGGTTATCCAGCCTCCTCAGAACCTCCTCTTCGGGGAGCGACAGTTCTTTGGCGATTTGTTTGAACGGTTCGGATACTATTGGTATCCCATCCTGCGTTGATTTTAATAATTTTTTATCAATTTCGTCCATGTTAGCCGATAAATTTATTTGACCAATGCGCATATTATTACTTAATAGGTTCGGTATGTTTGGTAGGAAGGAACAAGCGATATTGGATATTCCTAAATAAATTAATATGATATATCTCAAAAACGCCCTGGAAATGATTGATGAAGTAGTAGTTATCCCTCTGGCCATAATTACTTTCTTTTTATTAATATACATAGTTGTATATCTTTATAAAAAAGACCCCGATGTTATTAGATCCAGGATTTTTTTGAAATATGACGAATTAAGAAAAGCATTTTTATTGCTGGCAGTTTTTGCTTTTATCCTGGTCTTACACGTATCATTGATTTTTGTTCCGCATTTCTATTCATTCGAGGATTATCCTTTAATCGAAGATATCCAGAGGTTTTTCGGATTGATTTTGGTTCTGGTATTGATAACTTTTGTGTATAAACTTTTCAGAAGCATACGAAATGTAAAATAGTGATTTTTTCAGTTCCAGCATGAAAAAATAATTATCTCTTTAGATTAATGTTGACACTTTTCCAGTCGCTTCCAACATCACGGAGTGCTTCAATAGAACCTTTGACCATTCCGAACAGGATTTTCTTTACAAAGCCGTTCATCGGGATATCCTTCCCGTCTACTTCTAAAACAATATCCGCATCTTCCATAAAAGAACCTCATATCAATATAGGCTAATTGCCCATAATAGTTTTTGTGTTTGTTTCAATTATTTTAGAAGATTTTATGTCTATAAAAATTATTGGAGGATTCATGCAGGAAAATAAAATCAGAATCCTTGATATGCAAAAAGAGGATAGGCCGCGCGAAAGACTGATAAAGAAAGGACCTGCATCATTGAGCGATTCGGAACTCCTGGCAATCATTCTGAGGACAGGTTCAAAAAAGGAGAATGTGTTAAACATGTCCCACAGGATATTAAACCAGTATAATTTCAAACAACTATCCCGGATTAACCTTACCCAGTTGATGAAAGTGCACGGTATAAAAGAAAGCAAAGCTGCGCAGATTTCAGCATGTTTTGAGATTGCGCGAAGGCTTGAATCCCACAAAGAAGAGGAAAAACCGAAAATAAACTCGCCTGAAGACGTTTACAGGCTGATATACCCGAGATTGCGTGAAGAGAAAAAAGAAATGTTTATCGAACTCTGCCTTGATACCAAGAACCAGGTACTAAAAGAAGAAACCATCTCGATTGGTTCCCTGAATGCCAATGTTGTGCATCCGAGGGAGGTGTTTAAGATTGCGCTTGCCGAATCCGCAGCGCATATAATCGTGGCTCATAATCATCCCTCAGGCGACCCAACGCCAAGCAGGGAAGATATTGAAATAACCAAAAAATTAGTGGAAACCGGAAGCATAATGGGAATAACTGTCCTTGACCATGTAATTATCGGCGACGGCCGACATTTTAGCATGAAAGAAGCAGGGCACATCTGATTTTGGAGCTTCATGTCTAATTCTGCGCTTATCCTTGCAGGGGGAAGGGGAAGCCGGCTGGGTTATCGAGAAAAAGCCCTCATGGATATTAATGGCAAACCTCTTCTGGCTTACGTTATCGAAAGCCTCGAAAAAGTGGTCGATAACCTCATCATTTCTGTTCGTGACAGGGCACAGGGCGAATTGCTGGAATCCCGGTTCCCGGGATTTTCTTTTGCATATGATATGCATAAAAACACAGGACCGCTTGCAGGCATACTTTCGGGGCTTCTTCTCTCCAGGGATGAATTCTGCTTTATTGCTGCATGCGACATGCCTTTTATAAACGATAAGGTGGTTAAGATGCTTTTCCAGAAAAGTGAATTCCATGATGCGGCAATCCCGCGATGGGAGGACGGTTTTCTTGAGCCCTTGCATGCTGTTTACAGGTGTAAGCCAATGATACTTGAAACGAAAAAAGCAATCGAAAGTGGTGAAACCATTATTCTTGCTCCTGTTTTTAAATTAAAAGTCAACTATGTGGGAATCGAGGAGATTAAGAAACTTGACCCTGATTTAAAAACGTTTATGAATATCAATACACCTGAAGATATGCAGAAGATAATCAAAAATGCAAAATTTTAACCATTTTAATATGTATTCTAAAAAATATAATGCTCAAGAGCTAACCGGCGATTCATCACATGAAAAAAATTATGTGGTGGCAGTTGAAGATAGTATTGAGTTGTTTGTAAACGATGCCCATATTGCATCAATACTTGCCACACCTGAAATGCAAAAAGAGCTTGCTTACGGCTATCTTATCTGCGAGGGGATTGTGAAAGCTCCGGATGATATTCAGGGCATCCATATCGATGGGAACACGATACATATCGAGGTAGAACCCACCGAGCATCTTGAACTCTGGCGTGAATTGCGCTCTTCCGGATGCGTGGGTGTCAGGTGGGAAGAAAACGAATCGGTATCGGTAAACTCGGATAGTGTTTTCAGCCCGGAGACTATTAAAAAGGGCCTTGTGTTCCTTGAATCGGAAGTATATACAAGTACGCGCGGTACGCATGCGGCATGCCTTGTTAATACGGGGGGTGAATGCGTGGCAAAAGCGATCGACGTTGGAAGACATAATGCTTTTGATAAGGTTGTAGGGCGCGCCTGTCTTCTGGGAATTGATGTAAGCAGGCATTTTATTTTATCTACGGGACGACAATCAGCCGGCATGGTATTGAAAGCCGCCCGCGCCGGAATACCTCTTGTAGCAACGAAAACCGCGCCGCTTAATACCGGTATTGATGCCGCACTAAAAAGTGGGGTTTGCCTTGTTTGTTTTGTGTCGCATGATAAAATGTCTGTCTTTGCGCATCCTGAGAGGCTCAAGTGATTCCTGTCATTTGCATTGTGGGGAAAAGCAAAAGCGATAAAACGAAATTGATGGAGGACTTGATAAAAGAACTGAATAAGCGCGGTCTCCGGGTCGGCGCTATAAAATATCATAAACATGGCGATTTTGAAATGGATATCGAGGGTAAAGATAGCTGGAAATATGCAAAAGCAGGCGCCGATACGGTCGCAGTATCCTCATCTGTGAAATTTGCTTTAATTAAAAAGGTTAGAAAAGGGATGGAAATTGATGAGATTTGTGATAAATATTTTTCTGATAGCGATATCGTGCTTGCCGATGGTTTTACGTTATCCGACAAGCCCCGCATCATCGTTGCTGATAGTGATGAGGAGGCTTCTATTTTCAAAAGAGACTGCCTTGTGATAGCGATTGTGGGTAAATCCGGGCTTCATGATATCGGAACAATAGTGAATAAAATAATTGGGTTTCTTGATAGTTCAAATATTAGCTAATATTCATTTATCGTATGGTTGCGCCGTTTCATTGGCACGTAGATTACGCCGTCCCCGCCGTCTATTTTAGAAGCAATGCCATTACCTTCGCAGTAGGCGACGTATGCGGAAAGTATGGCATCCAGTTCATCATCTGACAAAAGCCTGTCACCCGTAATTTCATCCAGCCCGGCTATAAAACCTGAGAGTGCATCCTGGATTACCTTCCTGCCTTCTTTTGATTTTTTCTTCTCATCGATGCCAATATGGAGGATTCTCCTGGCTGCATAGGGGTAAACTTCTATTACCCTTGCATCAAGTTCGGCTTCGGCCCATGCCTTAAGTTCAATCCCCTTATCTACCCATCTGCTTACCCATTGCGCGCCTGAAGGGTAGCATGGGATTCCGTGTTTGCGAAGCCGTCTTTCGCATTCCCTCATCGTACCGTGCTCAGGTCTTGAAAGAGGCGCATCGATACCGATAATGCTTGAACCTGAATTTTCAGATAGACCTGTTAAGTAATCGTGGATATTCTTATTGTCTGAGAAAATACGCTCAGGTAGAGCTTCTATCAGAGGTTTGTCGTTTTTTTCAATAAGGTAAGCAAGACCTGTGCTTTTTCGGAGCATGCTGGTTCCAAGGTCAACGCCTATGAATACTGTTCTTCTGTTGCTCATTCCTAACCTTTCAAACAGAATTTATCTACCTTATATTAAATTTCACTCCAATCTTAAACAGCCTCTTCGTAGGCAAATTCATGACCTCACACCCCGTTTTCTCAGAAATCTCCCCCAGAATCTCCTGCATTCTCTCCTCACTCTCAGCCGAAAGCGTGAACCAGATATTGTAATTTGCAGGCCTCAAATAATTATGCGATACCTCATCATATTCATTAATAATCCCTGCAACCTCATCCACACGCACCTCTGGCACCTTCATAGCAACAAGTGTGCTCACCCCACCAGTTTTCTTGGTGCTGATTATCGGACCTATGCGCCTGATTGCCCCCTCTGACTGAAGCCGACTGATTCGCCTTATTACTTCTTCCTCTTTTAAGCCCAGGCTTTTTCCAAGTACCTCAAACGGCCTGTGCTCAAGCGGGAAATCAAGCTGCACAGCGTTCAAAATCTTTTTATCAACATCGTCAAGGGAAATCATGCTTTCACCGTTTTCACAGGCACATACACGCAATACGGCTCTTCATCCAGGTAATCCCCGGTTGCTGCATACGCCCTCGCACGGCACCCGCCGCACACGGTGCGGTACTCGCAGTCCCCGCATTTGCCTTTGAGCTTTCCAGGGTCGCGAAGGTCGTTGAAGACTTTTGATTTCTCCCATATAGCCTTAAAAGGCTTCTGCCTGATATTGCCTGCAAGCGCGGGCAGGTACCCGCACGGATAAACATCGCCTTTGCTTGAAACGAAACAGAATGCTGAGCCGCCAAGGCAGCCTTTCGTCATAGCTTCAAACCCGTGGGTTTCGGGTGTAATCCTTATTCCTTCCGCTTTTGCTCGCTGTCGCATTATCCTGAAATAATGCGGGGCGCATGTGGCTTTTAATTGAATCCTCTTGTCCTTGCTCCTGTCATAGAACCAGTTAAGCACGCGCTCGTATTCCTCAGGCGGGATTTCCTCGGATTCGATTTCCTCGCCCCTTCCAGTAGGAACAAGCAGGAATATATGAAGCGCAGACGCTTTTAATTTAAGCGCAAGTTCATAAATGCGCGGAATTTCAACTCGGTTCCTTTTCGTTATTGTGGTGTTTATCTGGAAACTCAAGCCCTCTTTCTTTAAAATATCAATCCCGCAAAGCGCTGCCTCAAATGCCCCGGGCTCTCCCCTGAAGGTATCATGCGTCTCTTTTGTGGCGCCGTCGATACTGATGCTCACCCGCTGTATGCCCGATTCTTTCAATTTCCTGGCTATCTCTGCTGTTAGAAGAGTCCCGTTGGTAGCAAGCACCGCGCGCAGGCCGCGCCCCGTGGCATACCGTGCAATATCATAAACATCGGCGCGAAGAAGCGGCTCGCCCCCGGTCAGGATTATGATGGGCTTGTACTCGACCAGTTCATCCACAAAATGTTTTGCCTCATCAGTGGATAATTCATCAGGCGCAGGCTCTTTAATAGCCGACGCACGGCAGTGTATGCAGGCAAGGTTGCAGGCGTTTGTCAACTCCCATGCAATAAGCCTTGGAGGTTTTACCTTTTGTTCTATCAATAAATCACGGATTATCCTTTGTTACCTTAACCTTTATGTAATCAGCGAATAAAATGGCTATCATGAGTTATTTGGATGCAGCTTTTGGCGTCGTATGGATTGTTTTGATAGCTTATATTTTAAACCTGATTCGAATGCGCAGGGTATTAAATAACGAGCTTAAGACCCTAGAAAGTTTAAAATAATGACTATCGAGAGTATTCTAAATTTCAAAACCATTGCAGTCGTGGGCATCTCGGATGACCCGGAGCGTCCGAGTCATTTTGTGGCAAGTTTCCTTGAATCGCACGGGTATAAAATTATCCCTGTCAACCCGAAATTGACTGAATGGGAAGGGAAAAAATGCTATCCAGACCTACTTTCCATATCTGAAAAAGTGGATGTGGTAGATATTTTCAGGCGTGCTGAAGCTATTCCTCCTATTGTGGATGAGGCTATCAAAATAAAAGCAAAAGTTGTGTGGATGCAGGAGGGTATCGTGAACGAGGAGGCTGCTGCAAAAGCTCGGGATGCGGGTATCGAGGTCGTCATGGACAGGTGCATGAAAAAAGATTATATCAGGTTACGCGGAAGCTAAAGCAGCTTCAAATGCCCTGTGATTTTATCCAGTTCTACTATTTCAGCAGGCCCGATTCCCAGCACCGTAATTGTCCCTGGCGGCACCTCCGTAAGTCCGGCATCGGTTATCAACATATTTGGCAAACCCTGTCTTCTTGCAAGCTCCTTCAACTCAAAAAGGTCTTTCAATCCCGGAACTCTCAAAACCACTTTCTTCTGCCCACCCTCTTTCCACGCTTCGCGAACTCTCTCGCCTGCGCATTCATACGCGGAGATGGCAGCATGCGCCACCTGCACTGCAAGCTTTCCTTTTGACAATTTCAGGTCATCGCGTACGATGATGCATTGTTTGTACTCTGTCACGGCTGCCCCGTCACTTAACGAGCATTCCTTTCTCGTCAAACTTCAACGTGTCTTTTCGCTCAAACCATTCTTTTCCAAGCTGGATGGATTCTTCCCTGTTAAAATCCCCGACTGCAATAATTTCACTATTCGTGACAACGGCTTCATATGGAATGGACATGAACGTTTCCGGATTTTTTACTATAAATCCTTTTTCGGTAACTGCAACACTTTCACCGATATCTATACCGTTTTGTTTGACAAATTTGCCAGTATATCCAAGGGCTCTGGCTTTGCTATCTTCTTTTTCCGAAGCCCCTTTTTTCTTTAGAAAATTAGAGATTTTATTGAGAATTGACATGAATACCATTTATTGTTCATTCTAAAATATATACTATTTCAATAATGTTAAGTTAATAATCATTCAGTAGTTCCAGGGATTATCCCAAGCGCTTCATCGATTTCTTCTGCCAATTGAAAAGGTATTCCAACTACAAGCTCATCATCCCCGTATTTGCTGTGCTTCCTCGAACCTTTACACCCGAGCGATATCCCGAGCTTCCCCTGCAACGGGTAAGTTGTGCAGTCGCTGCATATCGATGCTACCCCGCCTGTCCTGAACCCAGCCGGTTTCCCACTCTGGTAAGCATACGTCTGGACAATACGCATTGCGCGCTCAGGTTTCAGGAAAAGTAGGAGGATATCAAAATCCCCGCCTGAATATGGGCCAATCCTTATTGATTTTCCTTTTTTCGTGAGCCGGTGAAGATGAGCGACAGCATTTTTTGCTGCATTTTTATCCCGGTATCTCCCTGAATTATAATAATAATCAAGGGGTGTGATTTCCGTAGCGCCAAGCACGTACTCTCCTACTTTGCAGCCCTGGTTTTTTATCAGGAAAGATGCGCCGAACCTTGCTTTCTGGACAAGCTCGCAATACAGTTCCTGCGTTTGTTCGCCCTCTTCATCTGTGAAAAGCACACTCACTGGCTTGCCTTTATCCATTAACGAAGGAAGACGGCGAAGCATATGCATTAGTGGGCTAATGTTGCTGTGCCGTCTATATATCCTGTTTTCCGCGCAGTCACACTTATGGTTCCCGAAGCCGCCGCATTGAGCTGCAATGTCGCCTGGCCATTTGAATTTGTAATCCCATCCGCGGTAATGCCTCCGCCCGATACACTCACAGCTGCACCGCTCACGGCAGAACCGCCGCTTGTCACCGTAAAGGTCACATACGCAGCTACGCCGTTTGTGATATTTGAAGGACTTGCACTCATGCCAAGAGTTGGCTGCCCGACGGCTGTAAGCGTTGTGCTCGTACCTGAGAATCCATTCTTGGTCGCAGATACGGTTATCGTGCCGGTGCCGGTTGAATTGACCTGGAGTATGACCTGACCGTTCTGGTTCGTGATGCCGTTTCCGGTTGCTACTCCTGTAAGAGTGACTGTGGATTCACTTACCGCGCTACTCCCGCTCATTACCGTGAACATAACATAAGTCGGAACTCCGGCTGTAACAGATGTCGGACTTGAAGAAAGAGATAATGCCTGTGTGCCTGCCGAGGTTATTGTAACCGAGCCGCCCGCATAGCCCGCTTTACTTGCAGAGGCTGTTATTGTGCCCGTTCCACCCGGCGTGAAGGATATAATGGCTTTTCCGTCCTGGTTCGTTATCCCGCTTCCCGAGGCTGCACCGCTTAAAGTAACTACGGCGTCATTCACAGCCGAGCCGCCTGCTGTAACCGTTATGGTAACAAACACAGGGACGTTGACCGTAACTGAACCCTGGCTTGAAGAAACACTCAATGTTTGCTGGCTTGCGGATGTTATAGTTGTTGAACCGTCGGAATATCCTGTTTTTTCGGCAACAGCAGTAATCGCGCCTGTATTCGGGGGATTCAACTGGAGAATTATCGTGCCGTTGGAATTTGTAACCCCGTCAATGGAAACCCCGGCTCCGGAAAGATCCAGCTCTGCGCCTTCAATGGGCTTTCCAAGACCACTCACCGAAAACGTTACAAAAGAGGCTGTGCCTGAGGTTATTGAGCCGGGCAGTGCGCTGATGATAAGGCCCGGCGTAGCCATAAGAATTGAAGTCGCATTCTTGTAACCTGTTTTTTCTGCGGTAACATTGATGCTTCCGTTTGTGGTTGCATTTATTGAAAGTTCAAGCCTGCCGTTCGTATCCGTCGTTCCCCGCCCGGATGCAGCGCCATCAAGCGTAATATTGACATTGCCCATGGCATCACTGTTGTTGAATGTGATAAAGCTGACTTTGGAAACCTGTCCCACGCCCACGTTGCCCGGGATACCAATGATATACATTTTAGAGGTATCAGTCCAGCCGCTGATAAACCTGTCCACGCCAAATCCTGCAATTATTCCTCCGATCAGTACAATTAAAACAATATATTTCGTTTTTCCGTCATCATCGTATCCTCTAATATTCATCCCTCCGGGAATTCATTTTTAAATGCTATGAGGGTAGATATAAAGATTCCCGGCAGGCTTTCCATTAAATCTATATATCTAGAAAAGAATAATTTGGAGTAAGATTCCGAGGTGGATTAATGGACATAAAACACATTGCTCTTGCCGGCGTTATGACCCTGTCTTCGATTGTACTGACTTACAAATGGCTTACGCGTCTTGGCAATTCGGACCCGGTTATCATAATTTCCGCTATGCTTTTGATTGGTTCACTTGGAATTATGATAATATTGATTGACCAGAGGCTTCGGGGCATTGAAGAAGCACTTGATGCAAAAGAGCGCTCTATCAGGATAAATATCAAAGGCGTTGAAGAGCATCTTGATCAAAAGATGGATACTTTTGTTAAAAGTACCAGTAATACCATCGGTGAATTTTCTAAGAGGATGTATCGCTAAGGGCATCCTTTATTATACAAATTATTTGTTCCATTACTTTTGCGGCTTCACCCGTGTTTTTTATTTTCCTGATGTCCACGCGTCCGCTTTGATACAGCATCACGCTTCTTCCTTCAAGTTCAAAACGCGCAACCCCAAGTCTCAACGAGCATTTTAATTCCTTTGCGCCGGTTTCCCTTAATATATCACACAATTTCCCGATATTCACTTTTTTCCCGAAATTACATTCTGCAATATACCGGGTGGGGTCGTCTACACATGGGCGGGAAAGCCTGATTTCCATTAGGGATGTTAATAGTGGAAAGGAATATAAGAACTCCGCAGTGAAACGGTAAAAAGGATCTTTTGATTATCACTTTTTTTTATCCACCGAAGACTACACAGAACCCAATTTAGCAAAGTTTAAATATCGTTAATCTTGTTTAAATATCGTTAAGATTATTACAAAAATATACGGGAAACTGTATCGTTAAAATAACATGATATAGAGGTGGTATTATGGGTAAAATAATGCATGCACAGACGGTTCTCACAGAAGAGGATATCGAAGCCCTGAAACAAAAGACAGGTGAAAGCAGCGCCAAGGATGCAATTGCCAAAGCAGTTGCACATTTTCTTGAGTGCGAATACACCGGGGTTGAGGATATGTGGGTAAAGAAACTTGAAAAAGTAGTTAAGCGCAAGCAGAAGAGCTGATACAATTATTACAGCCGCATCCGCCCGATAATAATAAAATCAATGCTGGAATCGGCTACACCGTATATCATTTCTTTTCTAACGCTGTTGGCAAGCCGCACTGCACGCGAAAGCTGCTGCAGTGAAAAAACATGGGTCTTATCAATCGCATGAACGAGGTAATCAGAATGTGGGAGTTTTGATATTTCTTCAAAACTCTTGTAAACACGAAAATGCGTGCCAAATTTAAATCCTGTCTTGGGAACAAGACCGTTATTCCGCAACGTCTCGTAAACAGCAAGTTTTGTAATGAAATCCGATTCAATGTCAGATGCAAGTCTGGAAAACTCATCGAAATCCAGCTTTTTATTGTTCCTTTGTTCAATGCCCAGAATCCCTTTACCCAGAAGATAACACGATTCAACCAGTGACAGCTGCAGGTGTCCTTCATCCATTGGTTTGCCAAAAAAACCCTCATTGTGAAGCACTGATGAAGCCTTCGGGTCCCATACCATTACCCTGTCTTCAAGAAGGCTTGCAGTAGATTCCAGCCTGTCCAGTTTTAATTTATATGAACCTGAGGGATTTGTTTTTTTCACTTCGTAATAGGTAATATCGCTTTCTTCATCCACTATTGCCAGAACCAGTCGTTTCTTCAGGTTTTCAACTGTATCAAGGTGTGTCCGGAGGTCAGAAAGCAAAAGCGGTATCCTCTCGGATGTCACAAAAACAAAAAATTCCGCGGGCGTCTTGCCTGGATGCCCTCCGCGCGGATAAACCCGGAAACCCGTGACTGCGGGCTGGATAAAGTATCCACGTTCTCTCATGTCCTTATAAGTAATGTATAGCAATTCAAAATTTTTTACAAGCAATGATGCTTTAAGGAAAAATTGATTAAAATCAAGTTCTTTTCCCCGGAACTCAACTTTTATTTTTCCAATATAAATAAGATAAGCGCTCTCGATGAGTGAAACTTCAAGCCCGCCATCTCTTGGACGGCCGTAAAAACTTGTGTTAAATAATTCCTCTATCGCCTGTTTGTCGAGTATTACAGCATTTTCGGTTAATTTTCCGGATATTGTCATAACAATCCATTATTATTAGAATTCCATCTGCCCACCGGCTGAAAGATTGAACTTTTCAATTGTTCCGGCTTTCATTTCAATAACATACTTGACGTCTTTCATGGTTTTAAATCCGAGCCACGGTTTTAAATTGGAAAGCCCTTTAATTCTTTTTTCTTCGTCCAAAAATATAACATCAATGGGAAAAAACACGAAAATCATGTGAATACTGACAGAGGACGGCTTTGCCAGGATAAATATCATCGAATAATCGGATGTTATTTTTTTTCGAAACATAAGACCGAATGCCTGGCTTAATATAGTCCGGGAAAGTTCGACGGTTCTTGCTATCTCTATACCATTATATTTTAATACGGGAAGCATCAAGTAGCTATATAATGGTCTTGTATAATATAAGAACGGAGGTATTAACCCAATAAATGAGTTCAGAAATGTGCACTGTATGCGGTTTGCCTAAAGAGCTTTGCATATGCGAAGAAGTGGCAAAAGAACAGCAGAGAATCGTAGTAAAGGTAGATACGAGAA
>JAPMTY010000136.1 GCA_026552835.1 Candidatus Methanoperedens sp. | reverse complement strand
GACCTCTGGCTCCTCAGCAAGTTGAATAGGCTGGTTAAAGAAGCAACTGAAAAAATGGATGCCTACCAGTTTGATGAGACTTTCAAAGCTATCCGGGGATTTACCTGGGATATCCTTGCAGATAATTATATCGAGCTTATAAAATCAAGGCTATATGGGGAGGATGGAGAGAGAAAACAGGCTGCACAATATACCCTTTACGTGGCAATTGAAACACTTTCCCGGCTCCTTGCACCGTTTTTACCTTATTTCACCGAAGAAATCCATTCCCACATAAAGAAGGAAAGCGTACATCTCGAGGCGTGGCCGGACGCAGATGAATCCCTCATCGATGAAGATGCCGAGGCAACAGGTGAATTGATAAAAGATATAACTGCAGCTATCAGGCGATACAAATCCGAACACGGCATGGCTCTAAATACGCCTCTTGCGGACATAGAGATTTATTCATCTATCCCGGATGCTTCGGATATTGCAGGTGCTGCTAATTCTGTAATCAAACTTAACACAGGAACGCCGGATTTTGAGATGGTTCCCACTGGTATCAAGCCCGATATGAAGGTTCTTGGTAAAACATTCAGGAGCCGGGCAAAACCCATTGCTGAAGCCCTTACGAAAGCAGATGCAACGGGGGCTGAATCGGGAAGCATCACAATCCATGTGGAAGGGGAGGATGTTACTCTTGATCCCTCATATTTTACAGTTGAAAAAGAAAGGCTCCTGAAAGGAAAAGCGGTGGATGTTCTTGAGGTAGGTACTGCTATTATAGTTATTATGCGTTAATAAAATTGATGCTTTTTTGCGGAAATCAAAACAAACCATTCGTAGGCAAGGATCAAAAAAAACACAAGCGCCATAAACTCAAAAATTTCCGATAATGAATCTATTAAATCGCCTGTGATAAAATTTAATTGTATCAGGAAACCCATAAACTGATGGACCGTTAATGAAGCACCTGAGAGAAAAACATATCTCCCATTCTTTTCCAGGAACTTTTTATTAAGAAAAACCCGGGCTTTAAGTATATCCATATCGGTATTTCTCCATTTTATCCATATCCGGATTGCAAAATAGAACCCGATAAGAGCAAGTATGACAGAACTGCTCGTAAGTATCATATTTATGAAGAAATAATCCATTGGTTATCCTCCAGCGATAATTTATTTTAATGAACTTAAATCTTGTTGTCTTTGCTTCGAAAAGTTTATAATCGGCTGAAGCCCTATTAACTCAGGGTGAAATTATGACGAATATCAGCGAGATACATGTTACAAAAACGATAGTTAATGAATTCTTAGATGATTTCTTACAGAATATTCTTGACAGCGATGTTGTTGTTGTTGGGTCAGGACCATGCGGTGTCGCGGCTGCAAAATACTGTGCAGAGAAAGGTCTTAAGACCGTCATGATAGAAAGAAACATCTACGGCGGCGGAGGAATGTGGCAGGGCGGCTATCTTATGCCTAAAAACACTGTCGGCGCTCCGGCTAACAAGATACTCGAAGAGTGCGGCGTAAATCTCAAAGATGCCGGAAATGGACTTTACGTTTGCGATTCTTTTGAGATGGTTTCTAAGATGCTTGCAAGCGCATGTGATGCAGGTGTGAAATTGCTTAACTCTACGAATGTGGAAGACCTGATACTCAAGGAAGACCATGTTGACGGCGTGGTTATCCAGTGGTATCCGGTGCAACAAATGCCGAAATTCATTACATGCATGGATCCGATAGCGATAAGAACAAAAGTGGTAATTGATGCTACAGGGCATGATTCAGTCCTGGTAAGACGTCTCTGGCAGCAAAAGAGATTATCAATCCCGGAACCCCCAGGATGCGGCTCCCTCTGGGTGGATGAAGCCGAGAAACAGACTGTTGAGCTTACCCACGAGATATACCCGGGACTTATCGTCGCAGGCATGTCGGCAACGTCCACATACGGCGCGCCGCGCATGGGACCAATATTTGGCGGCATGCTCCTTGCAGGGCAGAAAGCGGCAGAGCTTGCTTACGATAAAATCATGGGCGTCAAAGTGAAAGGCGTGGGCAAAGGCATAAAAATCAGCCACCGTGCGCCCGATGTCCTTGTGACAGAATAATTTTAACTTTAACAGCATTGGGCGAGAGCCCAAACTTTTTTTATTTTATTAACCGCTTTCTTTTTATAGTGCAAAAACCAATTGTTATTATTAGTGGAGGTAACTATGCAATATGGAATGATGGACTCAGGTTATGGCATGGGCGGCGGATGGTGGATACTTATGTTTATATTCTGGCTCCTTGTGCTCATCGGAATTGTGCTGCTGATTAAGTACCTGTGGGAACACGGCGGCGCAAAAGCTGAAAATGAGTCTGCAATTGAAATCCTGAAGAAAAGATATGCAAACGGGGAAATAAGCAAAGAAGAATTCGAAGAGAAAAAGAAAGACATCGTATGAATAGACTCAAAATTGCAATAATTCTTATTGCAGTGGGAGTGACAGGGCTTTTTGCGGTGAACCTCTATTCGCCGTCTTACAGGTACACTATAAGCTCCACCGTAAGTTCATCAGATTTTCATAGCAACGGGGAACGGATTTATTTCACTGCCACTTCTAATTCAGGTAAACCCATAATTTCATCCATAGGAACAATGACAATGCGCGGCGGAATGATGAGCTGTGCAGCCTGCCACGGGGCTGATGGAAAAGGAGGGCGGGGACGAATGATGATGTGGACGTTCAATGCTTCTGATATCAGGTATTCATCGCTGACATCGGGTACAGAAGGTGAAAAACCGTATACCGGCGAGCTTATAAAAAGAGCGATAACAGAGGGTCTTGATTCAGAAGGAAAGAAGCTTAAACCGCCTATGCCTGTGTGGCAGATGTCCGACAATGACCTGAACGACCTCCTGGATTATCTGAAAACTTTAAAATAAAAAATAAATTAATCACTTCACTGCCTGCCGCAATGCCTCCATAGAAGGAGGAGCGCCCACGAAAGCGCGTTTGCCGTTAATGAATACGGTTGGAACAGCCTGCACGTCATAAAACGCAGCCCTGGCAAAACCCTGAGGCGTGGCTGTTGATTGCTCAACAACCTTTATGCCCGGCATCTCCATCGCAAGCTGTTTTGCCATTTCAAGCGCCCTCGGGCAGTGCGGGCATGTCGGGGAAGTGAAAACTTCTATGACTGCAGGAGGTTTTTGGGTCAGAATATCCTGCCTGCGTTTCATCAGTTCTTCAAGTTTCTTCTTTTTTATCAGTGCAAGTTCATCGTCCCGAGTCACGCCTGTCTTCGACACGCTTTGCGAACGGGAGGGCGTGTCCACGTATGCCGAAGCATACGTGTGCGCGGTGTAAACTGACGCAACAGTTTTTGATAAAACTTTCCTAAAGTTTTCCATATTATCTCTTGCTTTTAATTAGCGAAAATCCCATAATAAAACTTATCAAACTTGCAGGTATGCCAAAAACAACCGAAAGCGCGAAGGTCATTCCTCCAAGAAGCAAAGCCACAATCGATGGGGAACTCAGGACAAGGAAAAGTATCGTAACAGGAAATATGAGAAATTCCGCACCGAGCCCTATAAATGTCCAACCCAGTATTTTTTTAATATCTGGAAGACGGTTCAATCTCCGTGAAACGAGGGGAACAACTACCAGTAAACAAAATAAGAAAATAAAAAGCGAGTAGCTCCTTTGGATTCCCAAAGAAAGGTGGGATGCCAGAGGCAGCGCCCCAATTACCAGAATAACAACCAGACCCATCGCGAGGACGAAACTACTTGCTGCGGAGATGATTGATTTCTTGTTAATGTTCATTTTAATCCTTCTTTATATGGACATCCATCTGGTTATAAGGAATCTCTATACCTTCTTTCTTGAATCGGGCAAACATCTCCCTGAAAATCGAATCAAGTACGGGATGCCTGTCGTCATAATGCCTTATCCATACAAGAAGTTCAAAATTCTGGGAGGAATTTGCATATTCAGTAAAGCGGACAGATGGTTTTGGGTTTTTCATGACGTAGGGTGTTTTCGCTGCTATATCAAGCAGAAGTTCATCCAACTTTTTGGGGTCTGTGCCGTAAGCAACGCTTATCGGTATTTTCACCCTCACGGTTGTATCCGGGTCAGCGTAATTGGTTATCTTTTCATTAATCACGCTGGAATTTGGGATGGTGATAACCATATTATCCAGAGTTTTTATCTTTGTATACCTTGGTTTAATCTCATAGACATCGCCATAAACCCCGCTGAGTTCGATCCTGTCCCCGATTTTATAAAGCTGGTCAAGGGTGATGGTCACACCCCCGAACACATTTGAAAGCAGGTTCTGGGCTGCAAGGGCGATTGCAAGACCCGCAATGCCCATACCCGTTATCAAAGGCGTTATCTCGATGCCGACAGCGCCAAGCGCAATCATGATGCCGATTAGCCAGATAATGTACGTTGCAGACATATCGGCAAGGGCTACAAGCCTGTCATCCAGATGGCTTTCGGTTTGGGCAGCATATTCATAACCGTACTCCCGGATTATATTTTTTACAAGGGAAGCGAATATCCACGTACCGAAAATAATAAGAATAAAGTGCCTGTACCTGTATCCTTGATCAAAACTGTTTATCGTATCCCCCAAATACGGCGTTTCATGTATCGCATAATAAATTCCTATTACAATAACCAGGATATACAGCGGTCTTGCGAGCGCATGTATTAGAATGTCATCTAATTTCGTTTCTGTCTTTTCTGCTTTTTTCCTGAGTGTTTCGAGCACAAAATTAAGGATATTGGCGATTACAAAACCTGAGGTTAGGATAATTAGTGGCAATATGAAATCTTGGATTGACATAGATGGCTTTTGATGAAAGGACTATCTAAAATATCTTTCTATATGACAGGACAAAAGATTATCGTGGTTGCTTATCAAAAATTACTTATATGTTACCATCGCTTTGACTGGTATCGTGATAATATGAAAAAATTCGCAATTATTTTACTTGCAGCCCTGATATTACTCAGCGGTTGCGTAGGTCAGAAAGCACCAGTTAAAAACGGGGACAATATTTCTGTTAATTATATCGGGCGCCTGCCGGATGGGAAGGTTTTTGATACCAATATTGAGACAGTGGCAAAAGAAAATAATTTGTTCAATCCGGGAAGAAAGTATATTCCACTCCAATTCGTTGTCGGGACTAAGAAAGTTATCCAGGGATTTGATGAAGGCGTATTGGGAATGAAGGCAGGGGATTCCAAAATTATAACGATACCGCCTGAAAAGGGCTATGGTTTAATTGATCCTACGATAATCCAGGCAATGCCAATAATAGAAAATGTCTCCGCAACAAGAGAAATACCAAAGGTTTTTGATGTTCCGCTTAACCAGTTTGAGGGAACATTAGGTCCAAACCACATTATAGGTGAAATTGTAAAAATACCAGAGACGAATATTAATGTGACAATCCTGAATCTCACTTCCAAGGTGTCATTATCCTATAATCTTAAAGTAGGCGACCAGATTTATGAGTCATGGGTGCCATGGAATGAGACTGTAACAAAAATTGATGAAAAAAATATTACAATAAAAGCTAATGTTAGCAAAAACGACATCGTACAGTTACAAGGTGCCCCATGGAACACCACCGTGATTGGTTTGAATAACGTTAATATCACACTGAGACATAATGCCATTCCTGATACTGTGATCCCAATCCAGAACGCATTCGGCCAGATGATCCCGATGAGGCTCAGTTTCAATGAGACTTCCATAATACTGGACAAGAACCCGGAGCTTGCAGGCAAGACATTGGTCTTCAATGTCACTCTTGTGTCTATTAACAAATAGATGATGCAGAAAGAGGAAAAAATCGTTGTGGTACTGCTGGTGGTGGCAGTACTTTCACTTATTATCGCATATTTCGGTTTTGCCCCACAAACAAACGCATATTCATCGGATTCAAAGATTGGCGAACGCGTGTATGTGGAAGGAACTGTTCTTTCCAAACAGATGACCAAAACCGGTGATAATCTAATTCTTAAGCTCTCAAATCTCAATGTTTTTATACAAAAAGATAATGGTGCTAAAGAAGTGTATAATGCGGTAAAAACCGGGGATACAGTAAGGATTACTGGCAAGGTTTCAGAATTTAGCGGTAAAAGGGAAATTGTGGTTGAAAGCGCAAAGGATGTAGTTCAGTTAAATTGATTCCATCAGATTTTTATCCTCCACATTCATATTTGATATCATGGTCATCAAAACCGAGGGTATTACTAAAAAGTACGGAAAAATAACAGCCGTTGAAGGCTTAAACCTTGAAGTGGAAGAAGGTGAGATTTTCGGGCTCCTCGGTCCAAACGGAGCGGGCAAGACTACGCTTATTTCAATGCTCTGCACCATTTTGAAACCCACTTCGGGAAGGGCATGGGTAAATGGCTTTGATATCGTAAAGGAATCCGGGAAGGTCAGGAAATCCATTGGCATAGTATTCCAGGCGCCAAGCGTAGACGACCTGCTTACAGGACGCGAGAATCTTGCCATGCATAATCTACTGTTCGGTGTTCCAAGGGGCTTAAGGAAGCAGCGTATAGATGAAGTTTTGTCCATTGTGAACCTGGAAAAACGGGCTGACGACCTTGTCAATACTTATTCAGGCGGGATGCGGAGGCGCCTTGAACTGGCACGCGGGATAATGCATCATCCCAAAATCCTTTTTCTGGATGAGCCAACTCTCGGTCTTGACCCCCAGACAAGGGAGCATATCTGGGAATATATCGTTAACCTTGCTGAAAAGGAGCGCATGACCGTCATGCTCACCACGCATTATATGGAAGAGGCGGAACAGTTGTGCGACAGGGTTGCGATAATTGATTATGGGAAAATCGTTGCTCTTGATTCTCCTGAAACGCTTAAGAATCAGGTAGCCGGTGATGTGGTTAAAATCAAACAACAAATTCGCGATATAGAAACAATAAAAAAGCTTGATTATGTGAAGAGTGTGCAGGAAAAAGACGGTTTGCTCTATCTTTCGATTAAAGACGCAAGCAAACACATTCAGGACCTTCTTACTCACACCGGTCCAATAGAT
>JAPMTY010000135.1 GCA_026552835.1 Candidatus Methanoperedens sp. | reverse complement strand
TTCCAGTCAAAACAGACACGCAAAACCGCACTTATGTGATGAATTCACGCGAGCTTTGCATGCTTGAGTACGTGCCCGATATCGTAAAAGCGGGTGTTGGCTGTCTTCGGATTGAAGCAAAAACGTATGATAAAGATAAAGAGGGAGAAATAACGAGGGCGTACAGGGAAGCGATAGATAACTGTATTGCAGGAAAGAAAATGGAAAAAAGCTGCTCCGGGGAATATACCACGGGTCATTATTTCAGGGGGGTGGTGTGACCCCAATTATTCTTTTCACTTCATCTACTCTTTCGGGGTTAATTCTCACATCCAGACCATGTCCGGTTGGATAAGGCAGTACAAGTCCTGTTTTTATCATAATTTCAAGGCTGTCCTTTGCCTCGCCTCTGAGATGTTTGGGGAGTCCTTTTAGTGCATTTTCAAATGGTGTATGACGTTTTCCTATGTAACCGTGCTTGTATAGATGTTTCAATATTGCGATATCAATTTTATTGTAATCAATCATTATTATCATCTTCAATCATCCATAAAAGGATAATTTACTTTCTTATTATTAGTATCAGAATTTAAAGCTTTTTTATCGATTATTTTAACAAAATAATAGATTATCGGTATTTTTTTATTTTGCACCGATATATCGTTATAATACCGATAAATATATTGTTATAACAACTATTGGGATAAGTGTGGCCGAATTAACAATTAAGGAAAGAATACTAAAAGCACTTTTAGAATCACCAAAGACAACCGGAAACCTTGCTATTGAGCTGGGTTATGTTGATGAAAAAGGGTATGGTAAATACAATTTTATCAAAGCCGACCTAAATACACTTGAGGAGGATTATAGATTTATTCATCGGATTGAACAACAAAAGAAGAATCCAGGCAAGCCCCCCACAACATATGATATTGTTTATAAAATATCAGTAATAAAAAAAATATGGGATAAATATCCTGAGTTAAAAACAGATTTACTAAAATCAAATTTGGTCATTGGGGTAATACGAGATTCAGTGTTAGGTAAAAAAATAAACGATTTAGACCTGTTCCTTGACCGAGATGATAAACATTTCTACTTTGAACTAATCCCCCTGTGGTTCAAGCAATCTCCAAGCTTTTTTGAATATTGCCTCAACAATGATCGCGAAACTATAATGAATCGTTGGAAAGAATATTTCATTTTAGAATCAACACACGGTTTAAATGTTGGTTTTGATAGGTGTCTCATGTTTGACGCAGACGGGAAAATTACTTACGAAAGAGATGAAGGAGTTGATAAGGCAGCCTTTGAAAGGAGCTTCTATGATACCCTTGAAAAAATATATGAGCATTATGTTTCAAACGATGTTTTGAACGGTTATTCTAATCCCGAAGCTGTGAAAGACATAAGGGAAAAGAGAAAAGAAAGAATAGAAGTATCAAGATATGCTGCTGAATTGCGAACAAAGGAACATGACCGGGAATTACTTACAAGGATATCATGGCAGACGTTTGATGAAACGTGTATGCCGATAGAAAGAAAGGTCAGCAACAAACCACGCCTTAATTTTGGTCAGATGGAAGAAGATGGGAAAATTAGTTTAATGTCAAACGATGAAAAAATAGAATACTTTAAAAAAATGGGTGTGCCTATAACTGAAAAATTAGAGAAAAAATATAATATATTGGTAAATTGAAATTTACCCTTTTTTCTTCTGGATCGCCTCTAATCCCTGCGTGCAGTATAGCTCGATAAATTCAGCTAATTTCTTTTGCTGCTGCTCCATCATATCAAGTCGTGCCCTTAGTTCTTCTTTTTCTATATCCACGTGCCTTTCAGCGCATCATATTCTTTTTGCAGTTCTTCTTGTGGTGTGAATACGGTTAAAAGATGTTGATATTCTATTATATCAGACATCCAAAGTTAGATTTAAGTACAACCAATGCATAACAATAATCATGTTCACTGAAATCTTCGGGGACAGCCCGCAGGTAAAAGTATTAGACCTCCTGATAACGCAGGACCATATGGAATACACAAAAAAAGAAATAGCACAATGCGCAGACGTTGGGCGCTCCACGCTGTACACTTTCTGGGATACCCTTGAGCGCTACGATATCGTAAAGAAAACAAGACGAATAGGCAATACATGGCTTTATAGAATCAATACAGACAGTCCGGCAGTCAAAGCCCTGCAAGAATTCCAGTTAAGAGTTGTTGATTTAATTGTGGAAGATGAAACAAAAGAGAAAAAGGAACAGCCAAAATTAAACGTAAGCGATTTAAATATGGAAAAGGAATTGGTTCCTGCCTGACTTTTTTCTAAACCAAAACCTATATATCATTAATAATCATTAAGAATCTGGAGAACTAATGCCAATAGGTGTATACGTCTGCCACTGTGGGTCGAATATAGCTGGGACTATAGATGTTGAAGAAGTCAAGAAACACGCTGAACAGCTAAAAGACGTAGCTGTAGCGCGGGACATCCCCTTTGCATGCGGTGATGCAGGGCAGGAACAGGTCAAGAAAGACATAACCGAGTACAAACTTGACCGCATCGTTGTGGCTGCGTGCTCGCCGCGCCTCCATGAGGTCACCTTCAGGCGCGTGCTTGAGCAGTCGGGCCTCAATCCTCATCTTCTTGAAATGGTAAATATCCGCGAGCAGGGTTCATGGGTGCACTCTGGCAGTGGAAACATGGCAACCCAGAAGGCAAAAGACCTCGTAGCCATGGGCGTGGCAAGGGTTGCGCTGCTTTCTCCTCTCGATAAGAAAACGGTACCTGCGAACAAGGATGTTCTTGTAATCGGTGCAGGTGTAGCCGGGATAGAGGCGGCGCTAACTCTAGCCAATATCGGAGTAAAAGTTCGCCTTGTGGAAAAGGAGCCGACCATAGGCGGAAAAATGGCATTGATGAACGAGGTTTTCCCGACAAATGATTGTTCGCTTTGCGTTCTTGCCCCGAAGATGTCCGATGTGCAGAACCATCCCAATATCACACTCTACACCTATTCTGAAATAACAAAAATCGAAGGACGGGCCGGGAATTTCAAGATAACAGGGATCAAAAAACCCCGCTACATAGATGAGAAAAAATGCAAAGGCTGCATAGACATCTGCGCTAACGTATGTCCCATCGACGTGCCCAACCAGTTCGATTACGGGATAGGTGCAAGAAAATCCGTCTATATTCCTTTTGCGCAGGCAGTGCCGCTCGTGGCGTGCATTGATGAGCATTGCGTGGGCTGCGACCTGTGCAGGCTGGCATGCCCTGCTGAAGCCGTCGATTTTAACCAGAAGGCAGAGGAGTTTGAGTTCAATGCCGGGGCAATAATCGTTGCAACAGGTTACCAGCCTTTTGACGCTAAAAGAAAGGAAGAATACGGATACGGGCGATACAAAAACGTTATAACCAGCCTTGAACTTGAACGGATGCTAAGCGCGGCAGGACCCACCCACGGCAGGGTTGTGTCGCCCTCAACTGGAAAAGACGTAAAAAGCGCAGCATTCATCCTGTGCGTGGGTTCCCGCGATGAACAGGTTGGCAACCCTTATTGTTCAAAGGTATGCTGCATGGCTTCGATTAAGAACGCCGTCAAGATAGCCGAAAAATATCCTGATGCAAAAGTCACGGTTCACTACATCGATATAAGGGCAGGCGGTGAGATGTATGAAGAATATTATAAGCGCGCGCAGGAGATGGGCGTATCATTCGTGCGCGGGCGCGTGGCAGAGGTTGAGGAATCGGATGGTAAAACAATAATCCATTACGAGGATACGCTTTCGGGTGAGAAATGCTATGAGGCATGCGACCTTGTGGTGCTTGCAGTCGGAATGGAGGCTAATAAGGATTCTGAGCCGATAGGTAAGATGCTGAATCTCTCCACGCGCCCCGACCGCTTCTTCCAGAGCGCACATCCCAAGATGAGGCCTGTCGATACGCACACAAAGGGCGTCTTTATTGCAGGATGCGCCGGGGGTCCCAAGGAAATACAGGTATCCATAGAACAGGGAAGCGCTGCGGCTGCAAAAGCGCAAGGTCTGCTGCACAGGGGTGCGATCGAGATTGAGCCACTGGGCGCCTACGTACTGCCCGAACTCTGCGATGGGTGCCGGATTTGTGAAAGCGTTTGCGAACTCGGACGGATAAAGGTAATAAAAGGAAAAGCAGTTGTCGATGAAGTTGCATGCAGGGGTTGCGGCTCGTGCAGCGCAGCATGCCCCACCGGCGCGGTGCAGCTTAAAAGCTATACAGATGACCAGATTATGGCGCAAATAAAGGAAGCGACACGCGAGATAAATGAATTCCCGCTCGTCATAGGTTTCCTGTGCCACTGGTGCAGTTATGCCGCAGCTGACCTTGCGGGTTCCATGCGGCTTCAGTATCCCACGAACCTGCGAAACATCCGTGTCCTGTGCGCCGGCAGGGTAAATCCCTCTTTTGTACTTGAAGCGCTGCGCAGGGGAGCAGACGGCGTTCTTGTGGCAGGATGCAGGTTCGGTGAATGCCACTATACCATAGGCAATTACTGCGCTTCCCAGAGGATGAATGTGCTCTCGAAATTGTTGGTTGACCTGGGTTTTGATGAGCGCCGCCTGAGGGTTGAGTGGATAGCAGCAAGCGAAGGGGAAAAGTTTGCAGGGATAGTAAAAGACTTTGTCGGGCAGCTAAAGGATATCGGTCCAATCGGTAACGAGCTTAAGCGGTGATAGGGTGAGCGAAGAAAAACTTGAAGTTATCGTGGATAGCGATGTCAAAGGCACGCATTTCCTGTACACCCAGAAGACCGGGAAGTCAAAAAAGCTCCTTGATTACGATTATAAGCGCTGCAACGGCTGCGGTATATGCATTGAAATCTGCCCGAAAAAAGCAATCGAAGCTGGCCCGTTGATAGAAATAGCCACAGGAATGGACGCGCCGCCTGTTATCATAGACCATACAAAATGTTCGTTTTGCGGCATGTGCGCGGCGTTCTGCCCTGTTAAGTCTATCAGGATGACTGTGAACGATAAGGATATCCTTGAGCTGCAGGAGTTCCCGCACCTTGATTCAGGCGTGGTTTTCAACGATAAATGCCTCCCCTGCCTGATATGCAAGAAATCATGTCCCGAAGAGGCTCTCAGCGTTGAGCTTACTTTCCCTAAAAAGGAGACTCTCGCGCCGTTTAAGGAAGGTAAGCATGGTGAAATCATCGTGGATATGGAGAAATGCACACTTTGCGGCGCCTGCGCAGAGCTTTGCCCGGCTTTTGTCCTGGTTGAGAAAAAAGCAAAAGCAGATGACCTCATGCCTTTTGATGACCTGCTCGTTGATAAGACAAAGTGCGATTACTGCGGTATTTGTGTGCCGTTCTGCCCTGAGGATGCAATAAAAGTAAAAGGCGATTTTGATGAAGCGGAAATAAAAAAAATTGCTCCCAAGCTTGCGGGAAATATCAGAGTGGATGATGACAAATGCACCCGATGCGGCTGGTGTGAGGCGGTCTGCCCGTATGATGCCGCAGAGGTTACAAAACCGTTTGAGGGCGAGATATCACTCATCGATGCAAAACTCAAAGGCTGCGACCCTGTGGGCTGCCACGGGTGTTTCAATGTCTGTCCATCGAAAGCATGGATTATACCGGCGGATAAAAAAATCGATGTCGTGCGGGATTTCTGCACCTACTGCGGCGCATGCGAGAAAGCATGCCATGTCAAAGCTATCGGGGTAAAAAGGACAAAAGCAAAACACACTGAAATAATGGATACACCGTGGACAGAGGACTGGAAGAAAGCGATAATCTGCCTGACCACAAAAGAGCGGAAAAGACCTGACGTATCACGGGCGCTTCATGTGGATAAAGCAGAAAAGAAGATTGAGCCTGAGCTTATCAGACCTGACGTAAATCCTGATTTCAGGAAGCTGGTAGATGAACGTATTAAAAAGCTATCTTCGCTACTGGATAAAAAAAATGTAAGGCGAGCGTGGGAGAAAAAAGAGCCTGCGGCTGCGCTGGCTGAAATAAAGAAAAGAATTAAAACTGATTAGCGCAATTCTCATCCATGTTATGTGAATATTACCTCGAATTTTTTAGGAAGCAAGCATTATATATTGTCATGGTTATATTAGATTATAATGAAAAATAAAACCTTACTATTATTTGCGGTTTTACTTCTTGTAATAACAGCGGGCTGTCTGGGGACTAAAGAGAGCATGCCTCAGAATAATTTAGCGCCTTCAAAATCATTAGATTCGCCATTAAAGCAACAGGCAACAGGCCAAACAGGAAATGCCGTTGATGTCATCGACAGGAAGGTTATCTCAACCGCAAGCCTCACACTGGAGGTAAAAAACGTAGAAAAGGCTTCTGATGATATATTGAAAATAGTAGAGGCAAGCCAGGGTTTTATATCAGATTCATCAACATACGATTCCGGGGGAAGCAAAAACGGCCGGATGACTATAAAGGTTCCCCAGAAGAATTTTTACTCAGCAATCGCGCAAATAGAAGTATTGGGAACCGAAAAATCCAGGGAGATTTCAGGACAGGATGTAACAGAAGAATGGATAGACGTGGGCGCCCGCCTTGATAACCTGAAAAAGCAGGAGGCAAGGTTCCAGGAAATCCTGAAAAATGCATCCACGGTTAAGGATGTTCTTGATGTTGAGCGTGAGCTTGAACGGGTGCGTGGGGAAATAGAGAGCCTTACAGGAAGGATGAATTACCTGAACCAGAGCGTTGAAATGGCCACTATTACAGTAAATGTTAATGAGCCGGCGCCAATCGCAGGCGAAGGATGGGGGATAACCGACGCGCTCAGGGAGGCCGCAGCGGGATTTATCGGGAGTATAAACGGGCTAATAGTTTTCATAGGATACATTCTGCCGATAGTGATATTTATTGCAATAATAGTATTGCTGGCAAGATGGGTTAAAAGGAAAGCCCTGCCGTGGCTGAAACAATAGCGATGTAATCAAAAATGGATAAAAAATTCATTCTGGTAATTCTCTTTGTTTTTCTTTCGGGATGTATTGATTCAAACAGGACTACACCATCCGGCACGGGCGCCATTTTACCTGAAAGACCGGGGATAACAAACAATTCAGGCATTAACAACCAGACTGCAAATCAAACGGGAAATAGTCTGGCTCCTGCTAACGGGAGCATGCTTCAAACCGGCGCAAACCAGACAGGAAGCATTACAAACCAAAGTGATTTGCTGATTGACAGGATAGCTCTTAACCTCTCTACCTTTTATGATAAAAAATGGTTCACTCTTTACCAGGCGGATGAGCTTGACTGTTCGAGGATGTCAACATATTTATGGAGTTATATCAGGACCAATTACCACGTGGCGCCAAAAATTATTGTTTCCTACCAGAGGCAGCATGCATGGCTGGCCCTGAAGGTAAGCGATGTCGGTAATTCCAGTAAATACAGGCACTGGAATATCAATGGTATAGATTATTATTACGTTGAGGCAACTATACCAAAAATTGTGACCGATGATAACCAGAAATTTTTGATTAACGGCCAGCCTTATACATCTGCCCAGTTCTATGATGCCACAATATACGTTTTTGATTCACCGTCTGATGCAAATGATTTCCATGCGGATTATTCAGCGTTGGGAGGATTCAACCAGGAATTTGTATTGAAAAAGGATGACCTTGATAAGATACAACAATTTTTAAAATAGCGATGCTGGCTTTAATTGTTTTAATGATACTTGCACAACAGTTGCGCTACAGCATACGCGGGGAATACTTTAGATAGCTCCCTTCCATATTTTTCTGATAAAAGTATTATCTCAAATCCACATTCCTGCGCTGCTTTTTCAGCAAGGAATTCGCCAAGCCCGCATGCAACCAATTTGTTAACGCCCCAACTTTTCGCAACAATAAGCAAAGCATCAGTTATATCCCTCACCTGCTTTTCCATAACCTGATTTGCTATCGAAAGAAGGTCGCTTTCTCCTATCTCTGTCAGGTCGGTGCACACAACGCGTGCAAGCCTTCTTTTTGCATCCACAATCGTTTTTCCTGCTCCGTCGGGAGTATCGCAGGTATACTGGTCAGCGCAAATTTGTCCAAGAACCATATACGCATCAGCGCTTATCGCGAAGAGTTCTGACGAGATGCCGCACACTCCTCCGTTTAAATTTACGCTTTTGAGGAGCGCTGCAATATTTGTACGCAAAACCCCTGAATAAACAAGCTCGCTGTTTTTCAGGCGTTCAAAATCAGTCCTGGCTGCATGAGGTATACCATTGCTGATAGGAATTATATCTGTAGTCGTTGACCCGATGTCCACGAATATGCAATCATCATATTCACTTCCCACAAGAAGCGCCGATGCCATCCAGTTGGCGGCTGCAATGCTTCGCTGTTTTTCTTTTGTGAAAATCCCGTCGCTGTCGAGGAAATAAGCATCGGGAAATGCATTATTTACAGCATCTATTATGAATGAAAGCCCTGCTTCCTTGTCAGGAAAGCAGTCCGCGAGTTCACCTGTTATCACGACACCAGCTTTTTCTGGTTTCAGGCGCCATGCTATATCAAGAAGCACTTCTGGTAGTTTTGTATTCTTCCAAAGGGGAATGTAATGCAGCTCTACAATTTTGCCATCTTCCGAGGCTATTTTGGTATTTGCGCCGCCGATATCGATGCCGAGAATCATGTGTGTTATTTAGAAAACGTGAGAGTTAAAAAGGTTTATGGAATATTTTGATTCTACGGGTTTGAATTCCAGGGCGAATCGCTTAAAAACCCGTAAGATAATACAAATATTGCTGGAAATTCCATGGCAAAAAAAGAAAAAAACCCTTATGTAACCCTTATCTGCACCCATTGCGAGTTCTTCAAGGAAGATGACATCGAGCTTGAATGCGCGGCATTTAAGGTTTTAAAAGATATGCTTGCAAAAGGCAGGATATCGCCGGAAGAGATTAAAGATGCTTTCAAATGAATATCCTGTCCTCGCAGCAGGTTATGCCCTGCGAAAGCTTGAGAAGCCATTTGTTTATGACATAGATGATGACCAGTTGTACGAACTGGATGACGAGGCTTTTGAATTCCTGAAAAAATGCAATGGGAGTAATCCGGTTTCAAAGCTTTTAAAAGACAGCGCAGGCGCCAGGGAATCTCTTGAATACATGATAAATGAAGGGATAATCCGGATGGGAAATGAAGCGAGGGGCATAAAAGTCATGACCTCACCGGTTCCATCCCTTCGATATATCTTATTAAATATCACAAATAAATGTAATCTAGTCTGCGGGCACTGTTATATTGGGAAATCGGGGGCGCAAGAGATAAGCTTAAAAACATTTGAAAAAGCAGTATCGCAGTTTGAAGATATGGGCGGGCTGAAACTGATGATTTCCGGGGGTGAACCGCTCGTTCATTCCCGCTTCTTCAGTCTTATGGAAATACTTCCTTCGTATGAATTGAGGGTGGTACTCCTATCAAACGGCACTTTGATCGATGAAAAAACGACAAGAAAACTCGCCAATTATGTGGATGAAGTACAGGTCAGCATTGACGGCATTGGCTCGCATGACCTGATACGCGGCAAGGGCTCGTATGAAAAAGCTATGCGCGGGATTTCTAATCTTAAAAAATATGAGATTCCGGTTTCAATAGCGACAATGATACACAAATATAATGCTCACGAATTCGAGGAGATGCAGCAGTCATTCCATGGTTTGGATGTACTCTCATGGGGCGTTGATGTGCCGTGCGTAACCGGGAAACTTGAGGAAAACCGGGAGTTTATTCTAAATATGGAAGATGCGTCGCTGTTGTTGAAATACGGCTTCGGTGCGGGTGCGCATGAAAGTTCAGGCGATTATACCTGCGGCTCTCATATGTGCGCCGTATCGCCCGATGGCAACGTCAGTAAATGCGGGTTTTTCGACCATGAACCAGTCGGGGATGTTAATGACCTGCGTTCTGCATGGGCAGAGCTTTGTAAAAAATACCTGTGGACGCTTGATAAGCTTGATTGCAAAGATTGCAGGCTTATCCACGAATGCAGGGGAGGATGCAGGTTCAGGGCAAAACAATATAAAGGGATTTTAGGGCCTGACCCGGTGCTTTGCCATGCAAATGGCATTATGGATTTCCTATGATACTTCAGGAACAGGCATTTGCGCTTCAGGGAACATTTTTTTGGTTTTCATGAACTCCCGTGCCTTCTTCATGGCTGTTGCGTAAACGAACATCCACCCTTCATTTATTAAAATCGTCGCATCCCTTATTGTTTCCTCGCTTAAGGTTCCTGCGCTGAACTCTCTCAACAACTGGATTGTAGCCACACACGCTGCGGAATATTCATCCAGATCTTTGGATTCATTTGAAATATCATGAAGAAGCATTTTGAAAAGGCTCCTGAATTTATTGGATGGTACATACTGTTTTTCACCAATTTTCATAAGAACATTGATTTCAACAAGGTCGCTGTTCAGCTTGTTGATTTTGTCTTCGCTCCATTTTTCTGTCGGATAATCCGTGATTTCATAAGCAGCCCAGACATCCCTTAATATTTTTTCTATTTTGTCCTTGTTTTCAACCCTTCTTAAAGCGTATTCGGATGATTTTAATTCAGGTATCGTGGAAACATAAAGCCTTAAAAGGTTCCTGAGTTTCTCGCCATCTTCACCCTCGACTACTTTCACTTTTTTAAGAATCTCATATTCTATGTCGCTGAGGGTTACTTTCAAATCTTTTGGCATTGGACACCTTTAAATAGAGACCTAATTCCTATCCAAAATTCCAAAAAATTCTATTCTGGCTTGAAGGTCGTGTGCATGTTTTTTCATTCTATCAGCTCCGCCACGAAAATACACTCATCTCCTCCCTCAATCACACATTCTGCGCCTTTTTTGCAATAAAACCTGGGGTCGATATGTCTTTTTGCCAGTCCTCCGAAGAATCCTCTTAAAATATCGCAATATTCGCATTTATTATTTCTGAAAGTTAATCCTTTAACATGGAATATAACTTTTTTTTCTGTGATTTCTATGGATGTCTTAATGCCCTCTTTTTCAAATTCCGGATTGATATCTTCGATTTTCGAGGTTTTAATATCAAGCGCAGCCTGCTCCCCGGCTTCAAACATCAAAACGGAATTAGCGGCTTCAGTTACGATATTATTACAAACATCTATATAAGATTCCAAAAATCTCCTGAACACTTATTCACGCCCTTTTATTCTTTATTAACAGTCGAATTCCATTCATAATAAGCCTTTCTCTGATTAAGGGAAGGTTTTTATTACATTACTGCATTATGAAGGAAAATCATTATTCTATAATTTAAGTTTAAAGAGGATAATTATGAAATTCCAAGG
>JAPMTY010000133.1 GCA_026552835.1 Candidatus Methanoperedens sp. | reverse complement strand
TTTAAGATAAACCTATGAGGTAGGCGTTCACTCTCATTGTTATTTTTACTCACATTCGTATAAATAAATTTCTGTGATATGGCTATGGTATCTTTTCCCAAAAAAATTTCTAACTTTCTTTCCTTCTTAAAAACTCACCTGCAAATCAAATCCTGAGAACCCTACTTTCTATAACCCCAACTATCTCCTTAATGTCCCTTATCACCACATCCGCCTCCTCGCACAGAAGCTTCGGGCACTTCCCGGTCTGCTGTATGGAAAGCACACTCATATCGGCAGCGCGCATCGCAAGCAAGTCATTAATCCCATCGCCCACCATAATCACCTTATCGTATTGCTGTTTTAATCTCTTCACAATCTCTTCCTTTTTCCTTGGCGTGGAAATCTCATGTACGCATTCAAGCGGTACACATACATTCTTCGCAAGTGGCTGCAGGTTTCGCATGCTGTCGCCGGATGCGATATATACCCCGATACCCTTTTCGGTGAGAACCTGGATCACCGAACAGGAATTGGAATAAATTTTCCCCCCGGTGCAAATGACATACGGGATGCTTTTTGTTTCAGTGTCGATGACCAATCCCACACCCATGTAGAAAATATTCTTGCACTTCAGTTTGACAGATGCCATTACATCTTGCAAGTCAGACATTTTAGCCAGGGTGTCATTTTCAACCGCGGATATGGCAGTGGCTTTATCCACATGCGCCCTCGAACAGCCGACTTCTATATCGATGTTGTATTTCCTGATAAAATCCGAGACAAGCATTTCGGGCGGGCAGTTGACCAGTTTATTAGAATCGACCTGCATTACAAGAAGAGCGCAATATGGTTTTTTCCCGACAAGCTCGGTTGATACAACCTCATCCAGATATTCTCCGGTATGTATGTTCTTTGCCACGCGGTACATGCGAAGCAGTGTTCCTGCACTGTCAAACACAACGGCGATTTTCATAGTTTACAAACGGCTTTTATGAGTATTTAGATTTTCCGAGGAAAAGTTGGTCTAAAATCTTATAGCGTTGTTGAATCAAAAAGCAAAATAGCCACCGAGGCACGGAGGCACAGAGTTATTTTTTTTCTCCGTGTTCTCTGCGCCTCCGAGGCTAATATTTTACGCGAAAAACCAAGCAATTTTACAGTCCCGAAAAGAACTAACCCTTAAACAGCGCCAATTAGAAATTTATCCCCAAGAGTTATTTATTAACCCTATTGATATTATAAATATGGACCAACTCACTAAAGTATCATTCACCAATCTGGAGAAAATCCTCTATCCTGAGTTGGGGTTGAAAAAATCCCAGGTCATTGAATACTATATCAGGATAGCCCCGCAGATGCTGGGATTCCTGAAAAACAGGCCCATAGTCATGAACAGGTACCCCGATGGTATTGACAAAGAAGGCTTCTATGAAAAGGATGCACCGATGGGCATACCGGACTGGGTTGAGACTTTCAATACATATTCAGAAACTGCACAGCGGGAGTTAAACTACGTTATATGCAATAACCTTGATACGCTTATCTGGATGGCGAACCTGGCAGCCATTGAAATAAATATCCCGCTTTCAACGATTGAGGACATTGATACCCCTGATTTTGTATTTTTTGATATAGACCCTGAACCTCCCTGTACCTTTGATGATGTCATAAATGTCGCTCTTTTATTGAAAGAAAAGCTGGATGAACTCAACTTCAAATCATTTGTCAAAACCTCAGGGAAAAAGGGGCTGCATGTTGTCCTGCCGGTTATTAAAAGTTATAATTTCAAGCAGACCAGGGAATTCGTTCATCAATTCGGAAAGTTCCTGTCAAGAGAATCTGACCTTGTTGTATCAGAGTTTCGAAACTCCCGGGATCCCGGAACTATCTTTATTGATTACATGCAGAATATCCGTGGAAAGACCATGATAGCTCCATACAGCTTGAGAGCCGAATTGAAAGCAACAGTGTCCACACCACTTGAATGGAAGGAACTTAAGAAAGGATTAAGACCTGAGGAGTTCAACATAAATACTGTCCTTAAAAGGAATAATGATCCCTGGGAGGGGTTACTGGAAAATAGACAGGCGCTTGAGGTGGAATAATGGCAAAGGATCAAGACTCGGCAAAACCGTCCAGCAGGCCGATCTGGAGCGGCAGCATCACTATCGGGCTTGTGAATGTGCCGGTCAAACTCTATACCATGATACGTGACCAGGCATTTTCATTCAGGTTCTTGCACAGTGAGGATGGGCAGCCGTTAAAATATGAAAGGGTATGCAGCAGGGATAATAAGGTCATTGACTGGAAAGACACGGTAAAAGGATACGAAATACGAAAGAATGAGTTCATAGTTTTTAAAAAAGAGGAACTGGATGCAATAAGACCAGAATCAGACCAGAGGATAAGGCTTGAAAAATTTATCAGTTTACTGTCAATCGATCCGATATATTTTGAAAAGTCATATATGCTTGTCCCTGACAGGAGCGAAGAAGCTTACAGCCTCTTGATGACGGTTATCCGGCAAGAGGGAAAAGCGGGAATGGGGAAGATTACTCTTAGAACCAAGGAATATCCTGTAATTGTGTATGAATATAAAGGAGCCCTGGTATTGACAACCCTGCGCTATGCCAATGAGGTTACAAATCCCGCAGATATGGAAGAACTCACGAAACTCAAAAAGCCCCAAAAAAATGAACTGGAACTGGCCGGGAAAATCATTAAAGAACTATCCGGGGAATTTGATATCACCGAGTACAGGGATGGTTACAGGGAAAAGATTGAAAAGCTCATAGAAATGAAGATGAAGGGTGAGGTCATTGTCGCAGAAGTTCCCAAGAAAGAGGAAGTCAGGGAATTGATGGTAGCCCTTCAAGAGACTATCAAGAAACTGGGCAAATGAAGCAATATAAACCAATGCTTGCCCGTCCGGGAGATGGACCGTTTTCTTCTGCTGACTGGATATTTGAAGTAAAATGGGATGGCATAAGGGCTATCAGCTACGTTAAGGAAGGACTCAGTATCAGGAGCCGCAACCAGAAGGAACTGATTGATAATTTCCCCGAGCTTTCCGAACTGAAAGACCTGTCCCACGATACTGTTCTGGACGGGGAAATAGTTGTTATGAAGGATGGAAAACCTGACTTCCAGACCCTAATCCAGAGGATGCAAAGCACCAAACCGGGGGATATCAAATATATGTCCGGCAAATTCCCTGCAACTTACATAATTTTTGATATCCTGGAAAAAGATGGGGAGGAGCTGCTGGATATCCCTCTCGTGGAGAGGAAGAGGATTTTGGAAAATTCTGTAAAAGAAGGAAAATCCATCGTCTTGTCTTTATTTGTTGAAGAAACCGGAGTTGCTTATTACCAGGCGGTTCTGGAAAAAGGGCTTGAAGGCGTAATGGCCAAAAAAAAGCAAACTTCATACGAACCCGGAAAAAGGAGCAACAACTGGCTGAAAATAAAGCAGGCAAAGACCTGTGATTGCGTCATTTTCGGCTATACCAGGGGTGAAGGTAACAGGGAAAACACTTTTGGGTCATTGATACTGGGATTGTATGATGCGGCAGGGCCGGTTTTTATTGGCAAAGTCGGTACGGGCTTTTCACAGGAAGATATGGAGAATATGAAACAGTCCCTGGATAAATTTAAGGTTGACAAAGAAACACTTCCCGGAGTTGATATGGATAGGGAAATAACCTGGCTAAGACCCGAGGTTGTATGTGAAGTGGGTTATCAGATCATAACAGAAGACGGCAAGCTCCGTATTCCCGTATTCAAAAGATTCAGGGAAGATAAAAACCCGCTTGAATGCACCATTGACCAGATACGGCCTGCTCTTTCGGATTACAATGCCAAAAGGGATTTCATGAGTACAACTGAGCCTCCAATGTCGAAGGAAATGGGTTCCGGCAAATCCTTTGTAGTTCAGGAGCATCATGCCCGCAGGCTCCATTACGATTTAAGACTGGAAAAAGACGGGGTGCTTAAAAGCTGGGCAGTTCCTAAAGGTATTCCGGAAATAAGCGGTGACAGGAGGCTTGCCGTGCAGGTGGAAGACCATCCGCTGGATTACGCTAAATTTGAAGGGACTATCCCTGAAGGGCAATACGGCGCCGGGACTGTGAAAATTTGGGATAAAGGTCTATACGAACCTGTTGTCTGGGAGGAGAACAAGATCGAGTTCATTGTCAAAGGAGAAAAGATGGAAGGGATGTATGTTCTTGTAAAATTCAAAAAAGACGATAAGAACAACTGGCTCTTATTCAAGGGGAGTGATTGAGATGAAAATTCATATAGGCACTATGGGATGGAGTTATGATTTCTGGAGAGGGAATTTTTATCCTGAGGGTTCAGAAAACCTGCTGACCGAATACGCAAAGAATTTTAGCACTGTTGAAATCGACAACACATTTTACCGGATACCATCAAAGGATACTGTAATGAAATGGAAAGATGAGGTGCCGGATGATTTTATTTTTTCAGCCAAATTTCCGCGCAAAATTACGCATATCAAAATGCTTGAGGATTGTATAGAAGATATGGAGGTCTTTGTTGAACATATGTCATTGCTGGGAAATAAACTCGGGCCTTTGCTTATTCAATTACCACCCAGCTTTAAGCCAGAGAAGTCCGGAATATTAAGAGATTTCCTGGCCGGTCTTCCAAAAGGGCACAGGTTTGCAGTGGAGGTTAAGAATAAAAAGTGGCTGGATGAGAATTTCTATGACATGCTGAGAGAAAATGGAGTCGCACTTGCGTTGATAGACCATCCGTGGATGCCCGAAATGAGTACGATAACCGCAGATTTCACCTACATCAGATGGGAAGGGGACAGGAGGAAAATCAAGGGAACCGCAGGAATTGTTGAAAGAGATAGAGACGAGGATATAAAAAATTGGGGAATGAAGATCAAAGGTTTTGTTGATGATTCTGTTGAGGTCTTTGGCTATTTCAGTAAGTATTATTCGGGTTATCCACCCGGGGACGTGAGGATGATGCTGGATATTTTATAAGAAAAAAGAGGGTATCTGCATTGTTTTTTGGATAGGATAGGACGATTTTCTGGATAGAAAATGATTTCGCAGACCCCCTAATCTGTAATTATTATTCATAGTATATAAATCCTTTCGTGAGCCAGGATGTCAGCCAGTTTTGCAAGTTCACGTGGTGAGAGTGTTTCAGCCCTTCTGTCAATGATTTCCTGCGGCAATTTCTTTAATGCATTATCCATATTCGTTATTCCAAGAGGTACAGCGTTATTAATTATAGCATTCCTGAGCTTCTTTCTCCTCTGGGAAAAAGCAGCCTTTATAAATTTCATAAAAAAAACCTCATCCACCACATCGTAGGGCGCGGGGCGCGGAACGAGTTTTATTATTGCCGAATCGACCTCTGGAGGGGAACTGAACGCGCTTTTTGGCACGACTTCCAGAATTTGAACATCAGCATAATACTGCACTGCTATCGAAAGCCTGCCGTAATCCTTGCTATCCGGAACAGCGACCATTCTCTTTGCAAACTCATACTGGTACATGAGAATACCGAATTCAAATTTACACTCCAGCAGTTTGAATGTCACGGGAGAAGAAATAGAATAAGGGAGATTGGATATTACTTTATTAAAAGGCGGAAATCCTATTTTTAATGCGTCCCCTATTATGATTTCAACGTTATCCCATTTGAGAGATGTGGCAGCAAGTTCGGCATCCACTTCTATTGCTACCACCTTGCCTGCTTTTCTTGCAAGTTTCCCGGTGAGATTACCGTAACCTGCACCGATTTCAAGCACAGTGTCGGAGCTTTTTAATTTTCCGTATTCGATTATCCTGTCAAGAACCCGTTCATCAACTAAAAAATGCTGGTCTTTCTTATACCTTTTCATTATCTTTTAGGCGGCATCGGAGTTGTGAAGATACGGTATTTTATAGTTTCATCCTTTAATTCGTCAAGTACCCTGTGAGCTATCAGTTTCTCAGGCGAATGAAGACCTTTTACCCTTTCCACGAGTTCTTTAAAACTTGCAAATTTTCCTTTCTTTTTTTCTTCTATAACTCCCCACATCAGTTTTTTCCCTATCCCGGGAAGGAGCTCAAGCATGTGCAGTCGTGTTGTTATAGGATAGGCGTCATTGAAGAAAGACAAAAACCTGCTTTCGTTTGTGAGCACTATTTTTTCTATGACGGAAGGAAGTTCCATCTGGGCGCCATGACTGAGTTCATTAAATGTGATACGCCTTTTAACATGGTCTATCACGGGACGGTCGCCTTCGCCTATATACACTTTATCCTGGGTTTTCGGCGCGACATTTTCTTTTGGCGCCATTTCCATCAGAACAAAATGTTTTTCTCCGACTCCATGGGCTAGAGGCTTTTTTTGGTACATCGGGCGTGAATCGTCTGAACGCCCATAAGGCAAATAATCCAGTATATATGCAATATCTTCTTTTTCCGGTTTCTTCCCTAATGTTATCATCAAACACCACCAGTAATTTATAGCACCTTGCTGTAACTATCAATATTATTAGAATATATGTATATATACTTTACAATCGGCTTCAGGTATATTTTGCCACTAACTCCAGGATTTGTTTCAGTTCTGCCTCGCTGAGGGTATACCGCTCTTTTGCATAAATCGACCTTAATTCGTCATTTGTCAGTGGAAGAACATCTACTATCCGGACTGCTATTTCAGGTTTCATTTTCTCAAGCTTCACAAGCTCGTCCATTAACTCACGGGATTTTTTCGAATCAAGCTTGGTGAATATTTCTGCATGGGCTATCGCTTTTCGAAGCTCATAACCGAGTTCCTTGCTCTCGTTTTCCCTTTCTTTTTTTACCTCATCAAGCAGTTCCCTGACCTCACCAAGAGTCATAATATCTTCACTGATAATCTGCTTTACTATCATCATTTCACCCTTATTATTTCTGTGGGGTCAAATGTTCAGGCAGAATGATAACTTCTTTCCTGAGCCCGCCGTCTCTTACTTTGACTATATAGGCACGGCCGCGCTGGCTCACAACTGTCCCTGTTCTTCCCTGGAACTTGGGGTGAGGCATTCCGTTCTGTATGCCGGGGTCAAGATCTATATTAACAATATCTCCCTCAACGAATTCCTGAATCGCCCTGCTTATCGGAGATAATCCTTTCTCTCTGACTGTTTTCCTGAGTTTATACCTTGATTTCCTTCTTGTTCCGTGGGTCTTTGCCATAATTTTCCTCCGAATA
>JAPMTY010000025.1 GCA_026552835.1 Candidatus Methanoperedens sp. | reverse complement strand
ATTATCAGGCGAAGATGTAAGGGAAGGGCTGACCGCCATAATCAATGTCAAGCTCACATCCCCGCAGTTTGAGGGGCAGACAAAAACGAAGTTGGGCAACAGCGATATAAAAGGTATCGTGGAAACGCTTGTTTCCGAGGGATTATCGGAATTCTTCGAAGAAAACCCTGCTGCAGCCAAGAATATCCTTTCAAAGGCGCTTGAGGCTGCCGAAGCAAGGGAAGCAGCGAGGAAAGCGCGGGAGCTCACGCGCCGCAAGAATGCGCTTGAAATAAGCTCCCTACCGGGAAAATTGGCGGATTGTTCGGAGAAAGACCCGGCAAAGAGCGAGATTTATATCGTGGAAGGTGATTCAGCCGGTGGAAGTGCTAAGCAGGGACGCAACCGCAGGTTCCAGGCGATACTTCCTCTTCGAGGCAAGATATTGAACGTGGAGAAGGCGCGGCTTACGAAAATCCTGAAGAACGAGGAAATACGCGCGCTAATAACCGCCATCGGCGCAGGCATCGGCGAGGGCGAGGAATTCGACATCGAAAAAACAAGATATCATAAGATAGTGGTCATGACTGATGCCGATGTTGATGGAAGCCACATCAGGACATTATTGCTTACATTGTTCTACAGGTACATGCGACCACTTATCGATAGCGGCTTTATCTATATTGCCCAGCCTCCGCTTTTCAAGGTGAAGAAAGGGAAATCCGAATTTTATGTGTATAATGAGGAAGAACTCAACAAGAAACTTGCCGAAATAGGCAGGGATGGTATCGCTATGCAGCGCTACAAGGGTCTTGGTGAAATGAACCCGCAGCAGCTCTGGGATACCACTATGAATCCCGAATCGCGTACCATGCTTAAAGTCACTCTTGAGGACGCAATCAAGGCAGATGAGATTTTTACAATACTTATGGGCGATAAAGTGGAGCCTCGGCGCGAGTTCATCGAGAAGCATGCGAAAGATGTAAGGAATCTGGATGTGTAAATCATGACCGACCCGGAACCCAAAAACCCGCAGCAGAAACTCGTCGTCGAAAAAATCACAGATGTTAACATCGAAGTTGAAATGAAACGCTCCTACATAGATTACGCCATGAGCGTTATCGTGGGGCGCGCCCTCCCTGATGTCAGGGACGGCCTGAAACCCGTTCACCGCCGCATTTTGTATGCGATGAACGAGCAGGGAATGACCCACGACAAGCCATACAAGAAATCAGCAAGAATCGTGGGTGATGTTCTCGGTAAGTACCACCCGCACGGCGATATTGCTGTTTACGATTCTCTCGTAAGGATGGTACAGGAGTTTTCGCTTCGTTATCCGCTTATTGACGGGCAGGGGAACTTCGGTAGTATTGACGGCGACAGCGCAGCTGCGATGCGATACACTGAAGTCAGGCTCGGGAAGATAGCAGATGAGATACTGGGCGACATCGACAAAGAAACCGTTGATTTCGTACCCAACTACGATGATTCATTAAAAGAGCCCTCGGTTCTTCCATGCAGGCTTCCCAACCTTCTAATCAACGGTTCGACAGGTATCGCCGTCGGCATGGCGACCAACATGCCGCCGCACAATCTCGGGGAAGTTATTGACGGAATTAATATGGTCATAGATAATCCCGCTGTCGAATGGACCGAACTCATGACCGCAGTCAAGGGGCCTGATTTTCCCACAGCCGGATTTATATACGGACGGCAGGGCATCCGGGATGCGTACTCGACTGGCCGTGGCTCAATAAAGATGCGCGCCCGTGCAATAATCGAGGAAGTGAAGAACAAGGAAACAATAATTGTTAATGAGCTCCCCTATCAGGTGAATAAGGCAAAATTGATAGAAGATATTGCAGGTCTTGTAAGGGACAAGAAAATCGCGGGGATAACCGACCTTCGTGATGAATCTGATAAAGATGGCATCCGCATCGTAATGGAGATATCAAGACAGGCGCAGGCGAACATCATTTTGAACCAGCTGTATTCGCACACCCAGCTTGAGACCACTTTTGGCGTTATCAACCTCGCCCTTGTGGATGGGAGACCAGTTGTTCTTCCGCTAAAGGAAATAATCGTCCAGTATATTTCCCACAGGAAGCAGGTCATCATACGAAGGAGCCAGTTCGAGCTTAAGAAAGCAGAGCAGCGAGCCCATATACTCGAGGGATTGATTATCGCGCTTGACAATATCGATGCGGTCATTAAACTTATAAAAGCCTCAAAAACACCAGATGAAGCGCGTGACGGTCTTGTGGCTAAGTTCAACCTGAGTGTTGAGCAGGCAAAGGCTATACTTGACATGAGGCTTCAGAGGCTCACTGGTCTTGAGCGCGAGAAGATAGATGCTGAATACGCCGAGCTACTAAAAACAATTGCCTGGCTCAAGGAACTCCTTGCAAGTGAAATAAAAATACTTGCTGTCATAAAAGAAGAACTTGCAGACCTCAAAGCCCGCTTTGCTGATAAAAGGCGGACCGAGATCATTGAAAGTACAGGCGACCTGGTCACAGAGGATCTCATTCCGAAAGAGGACGATGTAATTACGATTACTAACAGCGGCTATATCAAACGCATCGCGGTGGATTCATATAAACAGCAGCGCCGCGGCGGGAAAGGTGTCATGGGCATGGAGACCAAAGAGGAGGATTTCGTAAGCGACCTCTTCATCGGCAATACACATGATTATCTCCTTTTCTTCACTGACAAAGGCAAGGTTTACTGGCTGAAAGTATACGGGATACCCGAGGCAGGAAGGCAGGCGCGGGGCACGGCTATCGTAAATCTCTTGCAGCTTGAGCAGGGCGAAAAGATAAACGCCTACATACCAATCAGCAAATTCGATGAGAATCACTTCCTGTTGATGGTCACGAAGAAAGGCACAGCTAAGAAGACAGCGCTTTCCGAATATGGAAATCCCAGGAAAACCGGCATAATCGCCATCTCGCTTGATGAGGGGGATAAGCTTGTATCAGTGAAGCTCACGGACGGAACGAAAGAAGCGGTAATCGGAACAAAACACGGAAAGGCGATACGGTTCAACGAGAACGACGTGCGCGATATGGGACGCGGCGCATACGGCGTCAGGGGCATGAGACTTGTGGGTGAGGACGAGGTTGTGAGCATGGCTGTTGTCGAGGAAAGTACAACACTTCTCACAGTGACCGAGAACGGCTTCGGGAAGCGCACGGCATTTGAAGAATACCGAACCAGCAACCGCGGCGGGCAGGGCGTGATTACCATTGACGTGAACGTGAGGAACGGGAACGTGGTGGATATCAGGAGCGTGCGCGAGGACGATGAGATTATGGTCACAACCTCGAACGGCATAATCATCCGCGTGCCTGCGAGCGGGATTCGTGTGCAGGGAAGGAATACGCAGGGTGTCAAGATAATGAATGTCGGGGAGAAGGACAGGGTGGTTGGGGTGGCGACGCTTGCGAAGGAGGAGGAGACGGGAGAGGAGAAGGCGGTGCAGGTGAAGCTGGAGGAGACAACTGAAAAGCAGGCGGAGTGAATATTTGAAAAATTTTAATTTTTAATTATATTCATTCCACGACACCGTTACCATCTGCCTGATCGAATAATCGAAACAAGCAGTCCGAGCCCTAGAATACCTGCAAGAAGAAATCCGAAAATCCCCAGAAACGGCACACCAAAAAGACTCGGCTCCATTCTTGTCTGGATAATGAGGGCAGAACCCACAATAAGCGCAGCAATTATCACGCTAAAAGACAGTCTGTTGCTCAGTATATCGAGTTCCTCGACAAGACTTTCGAACCCACGGTGTTCCAGTTCGAATTTTATCGTCCCTTTTTCTACTTTTTTAAGAATATGGTGGACCTGCTTCGGCAAACCTTTGAAAAAGCGCTCATAACCCCGCAAATCCTTTTCGATTTCATTTACAATATACGAAATACTTGTTCGCTCTTCAATGATCTTCTTAATATAAGGCTCCACAAGGTCTGCAAAGTTATGCTCGGGATCAAGCAATCGGCTGATTTCATCCCTCATGAGAAGTGTTTTTGAAAGAACCATTATATTATTCGGGATCCTTCCACCGTTTTTTATTAACACATTAATCAGGTTGTGCAGGAACTCTGTGGGATCTATGAATTTGACATTTAAACTGTAATACTCGTTTATGAAATCCTCAAGATTGGCTTTGAGTGTTGAATCATATTCACCGATATCCCTTATCAATCCGATTTCACTCAGTGTTTCCAAAAGCAAATCTATGTCCCCTTTCTGGACGGCCAGCATAAGATTGACAAGATTTTCCCGAAGGTACGGATCCACAATTCCGGCCATCCCGAAATCAAGGAAAATTATCACTCCTTCCGGAGAAACAAGGATATTACCGGGATGCGGGTCTGCATGATAGAATCCATCCTCGAATATCATTTTCAAATAAGCATTAGAAAGGTCAATTGATACTTTTTTCCTGTCCAGCCCCGCCTCTTCAATTTTTGCTATATCAGTAATTTTGAAACCTTCCATATATTCCTGGGTAAGTACGTGTTTTGTGGTACATTTCCAGTAAATTTTAGGGATCCTGACCGTCATAATTCCTGTAAAATTCTTATAAAACTTATCTGCGTTCTTGGCTTCATGAGTGTAATATATCTCCTGCCTCATTACACGGGAAAACTCTTCTACGAAGCCAACGGGATTAAAGAATTTACTTGCCTTTACATGTTTTTCGAAGAATCTGGCCATGCTCATTAAAATCAACAGGTCATTCTCGATTATTTCTTCAATACCCGGCCTCATCACCTTGACAGCAACCTCTTCGCCAGTCGAAAGTCTTCCACGATATACCTGCCCTATTGAGGCCGATGCTATCGGTTTCTCGTCAAATTCCGAAAAAATTTCATCCAGGTTCTTCCCGAGTTCTTTTTCTATCATTTTTTTCGCTTCAATGAACTCAAAAGGCGGAACCCGGTCTTGTAGTTTTGAGAGTTCCCTTATGTATTCCTCAGGGATCAGGTCATGGCGGGTGCTCAATATCTGTCCGAACTTTATAAACGTGGGCCCGAGTTCTTCAAAAGCGAGGCGCAATCTCTCCGCTTCTGATATCTGGAGTAACTGTTCCTTTAACGGTTTTGGTCTCCTTATCCTTTCTTTCAGCGAACGGAAAGGGCGAAGCCCGAATCTCTCAATCGCATACCCGAAACCATGCTTAATCAGTACGGAGATTATCTCCCGATAGCGTTTAACGTAAGCAAAACCCCTGTCAAGCAGACGCAAGATACACTTCCGGAATTAATGATTTATTTTTTCATCGATTGAACTGTTTTTTCAAGTTTTTCAATTTTCCGCTCAAGGGCAGAAAGATCGCTTTTCATCACAACCCCGCTTTTCTCAAGTGTCTCTTTCACTCTTTCATTTATTTTGTTTTCGACATCTTTCATCTGCTTTTCTTTCTCTGACAGGACTTCCTTTACGAATTTTCTCCCTTCTTCTTTGCTTATTTCCCCCTTTTTTATCATTTCCTGGGAAAATTCCTCAATCTTTTCCTGTGTCAGGGAAATTACCCCGATACCGAACAGTCCCATTTTTCTAATAGTATCTGACATTTCTGACATATTTTTCCTCCTTAATTAAACCGTAAAGCAACTGACTTTTTTCAGGCGCAAGATTTAATATAACGCCCCAATATGAAATTGGTTTATAGATTGATAATCTTTTTGATAAGGAGATAAATGAAACTGGTTTTTAGCGGAATAATGATTCCCGTATCTACAATAGACTGGTATGGCAGGTCTGCGTCTGTTGTTTTCTTCAATGGCTGCAATTTTAAATGCATTTATTGCTCAAATAACAGGTTTATCGAGGTATCAAACCGCCTGGAGCCGCTCTTCAAAGGCGGGGCTGTGGTTGATATCGAAGATATCGAGAAACTTATCCTACAGGCAAAAAGTTTCATCAGCGCCGTGGTTTTTTCCGGAGGCGAGCCGACTACTCAATATGACGCCCTGGAACACCTTTCAAAATTCGCAAAAAAGCAGGGTTTGCTTGTAGGAATAGAGACCAATGGGTATTACCCTGAGCGCATTTTACGATTAATCCAGCAAAATCTCCTTGATAAAATTTTCCTTGATATCAAAGCCCCGCTTGACGATTCGCACAAATATAGCATGATAACGGGAGGTAAAGAGGATGCTGCAGAGCGCGTTTTGCAATCCTTGAATCTCAGGGGAGTTCCTCTTGAGGTCAGGACGACTGTTTTCCGGTCGCTTGACAGGGTTTTGGAAATTGCAAAGTTTCTTTCGGACAAAGATTGCACTTATGTGCTCCAACAGGGTATCCCTGAAAATGCTCCGGATGAAAGAATCCAAAAAGAAAAACCTCTTTCCAGGGAAGAATTAATCGACCTTGCCCGAAGTATTTCTTTTTTAAAAGATGTAAGGATAAGAACAAAGGAGAAAGGGGAAGAAAAAATTATTTGAAATTCCTAACAAATCTCACCAGTTAGCTCTTGGAGTTACAATAGAAAATTTGTTAAAATAGGAAATATATGACATATAATAAAGGGGAAAATTATGAACTCAAACAAAAAGACCAGCGAAATGAAAGATAGGAAAGTAATACTTTCAACATTATGGATATTTGCAGTGCTTAATTATCTGTATGCGGATGTGTTCGGAGGCAAAGATCCTGAGATGTTAAAGCAATTAATCGCAGGAACTGGGCCTCTTCAAATGACTCAAGGAGTTTTGTTTGGGGCCGCAATATTGATGGAGACGGCGATTGCTATGGTGCTCCTGTCCCGGGTATTGGAGTATGGGGCAAATCGCTGGGCAAACATCATTGCAGGGATAATCCATACTGCGGCTGTTTCCTTATCACTGTTTGTCGGAACGCCGGCTCTTTATTATGTATTTTTTGCGACTATAGAAATTGCTTGTACTCTGTTCATTATCTGGTACGCATGGACGTGGCCAAAACAAGAAGCACGAATCGATTCCATCTAAAATCAAAATGAAATTGAAGGAAATTTATGAAAGCGATTATATACACAAAATACGGACCCCCAGAAGTTCTTGAACTCAGAGAGGTTGAAAAACCTACACCCAAGGACAGTGAAGTACTGATAAAAGTGTATACAACAACGGTAACCAGAGGAGATTCCAGAATGCGAAGCTTCACAGTTCCAATTTTAATGTGGCTCCCGGCTAGAATATATCTAGGTATTAGAAAACCCAAAAGAGCTATCCTCGGAATGTCGCTGGCCGGGGAAATAGAATCCGTAGGAAAAAACGTAACAAAATTCAAGAAAGGGGACCTCGTTTTTGCATCTACCTTCGGGGAGAATTTCGGCGGATATGCTGAATATAAATGCATGCCAGAAAATGGAATGGTATTTATAAAACCTTCTAAAGTATCCTTTGAGGAAGCCGCTGCAATTCCGGGAGGTAGTAATATGGCATTGAGATTTCTTAGAAAAGGTAATATCCAAAAAGGACAGAAAGTGCTTATTTATGGAGCCTCTGGCGCAGTGGGCACAAGTGCCGTGCAGATTGCAAAATACCTTGGTGCAGAAGTAACCGGCGTATGCAGTTCTGCGAATATTGAATTAGTAAAATCGTTAGGAGCGGATAAAGTAATTGATTATACTAAAAAGGATTTTACCAAAAATGGTGAGACCTATGATGTTATTTTCGATGCAGTAAGTAAAACAACCTCTAGACAAGTTAAAAAATCGCTTAAAAAGAATGGACTCTATCTTAATGTTCATGATTCATCTGACCATGATGGTGAAAAAACTGAAGAATATCTATTCATCAACGAGCTTATTGAGGCAGGGAAGATAAAACCGGTTATCGATAGAATTTATCCGCTGGAGCAAATAGTCGAAGCTCACCGGTATGTGGACAAAGGCCACAAAAAAGGAAATGTAGTAATAACTGTGGGACACAACAATAAAATTTAATAATTTAGGATGAATTAAAATGACAAACAAAATGCTAAAAGCAGGTTCTTCCATCCTCTCAAAGAATCTGTTCAAACTGACTATTGGGGGAGGAGT
>JAPMTY010000134.1 GCA_026552835.1 Candidatus Methanoperedens sp. | reverse complement strand
GTTTCATTTTTATTGGAATTTCATGGATAAGTTGACAAAGACTGAGACTCCTGCAATGCTGGAAGGTTTAGCTGATCATCAATGGAATTGGGAGCAATTTTTTGATTTTTAATTAAGTATTCTAAATTAGGACAGTGCCAAAACTTGAATCAACTTTCAGTTCTCGCAAATGTGTATATCTATTTTAAAGCTTTGCATTCTCATTTCGTATGATATTCCCCAAGAGACTTGATCGTGATCTCACCTTTGTTCATCGCTTCAATGGCATCCGCAGCAGCTAGAGCTGCTTGGATGGTAGTGATATACGGTATGCTAAAATCAACAGCAGCCCTTCTGATCTGGAATCCGTCTTTTACTGCCTGCTTGCTTGTAGGGGTATTAATTATGAGGTCAACTTTCTTATTATGAATCAGGTCAACTACATTGGGTGAGCCTTCATTGACTTTTTGTATGACGTCAATCTTTATCCCTTTCTCTTCCAGATAATTCACAGTACCTCTCGTACCCAGAATATGAAGCCCAGCCTCTTGCATTTTCTTTGCTACCCGTACAATATGCGCCTTATCCGCATCACGGATGGACATGAAGACAGTTCCTGACATAGGGAGTTTATTATCGGCAGCCCATTCAGCCTTATAGAACGCTTTTCCGAAATCATAATCTATACCCATTACTTCTCCAGTGCTTTTCATCTCTGGCCCAAGCAGCGGATCCGCCCCCGGGAGCTTATCGAAAGGCAAGAGAACCTCTTTTACGGAAACATGCTTTGGATTTACTTCCTCTGTGATCCCGAGCTCCTTTAATGTGTGGCCAACCATCACTCTTGCCGCGATCTTGGCAAGTGGAAGCCCGGTGGCTTTACTCACAAAAGGAATTGTGCGGCTTGACCTTGGATTAGCTTCAAGAACATATACTATGCCGTTCTTTGTTGCCATCTGGATGTTAATAACACCAACCACCTTCAGGGCAAGAGCTATTTTTTTCACATAATCACGAACTGTAGCAATAATTTCCGGCTTGAGTGACTGCGGAGGTATAACGCAGGCCGAATCCCCGGAATGGATACCTGCTTCTTCTATGTGCTCCATAATTGCACCAATCAGCACGTCTTTCCCGTCGCAGATGGCATCCACGTCTATCTCGACAGCATTATCAAGAAAATCATCGATGAGCACAGGATGCTCATTTGAAACTTTTACGGCTTCTTTCAGGTAGCGATCAAGATCTCTTTCATCATATACGATCTCCATGGCGCGCCCGCCAATGACATATGACGGACGAACAAGCACAGGATAACCAATCCTTTTTGCTTCATTGAATGCCTGGGAATAATTGGTAGCACATCCCGCTTCTGGCTGTGATATGCCCAATGTTTTCATCATGGCATTAAAGCGTCCTCTGTCTTCAGCGATGTCCATGTCATCGGGTGTGGTTCCAAGAATGATAGTGTTGAGGTCGGTTCTCCTGTCAAGTTCTTTCTTAAGAGGTATGGCAAGATTGACCGATGTCTGTCCTCCGAACTGCACCATTACGCCATAAGGATGTTCCCTGTCTATCACATTCATGACGTCTTCAAGCGTCAGGGGCTCAAAGAACAATTTATCCGATGTGTCATAATCAGTTGACACTGTTTCCGGGTTGTTGTTTAATATATGGGTCTCAATCCCTTCTTCGCGAAGGGCTGTTACAGCATGGACTGTACAGTAGTCAAATTCAATGCCCTGCCCGATGCGGATTGGGCCAGAGCCAATTATCAGCACTTTCTTCCTGTTCGTTGGGGCAGCTTCGCATTGTTCTTCGTAAGTCGAATAATAATAAGGCGTTGCAGCTGCAAATTCTGCGGCACAGGTATCTACCATTTTGTAGGTGGGAATGATCCCATGTTCTCTTCGCAAATCGTTTATCTCTTCGCGGGTTCTTCCGGACAGGAAGGCTATTCTCTCGTCGCTAAAGCCCATGCGTTTTGCTTTTTTCAAGAGGACGGGTGAGATATCAACCTTTAGAGTTTCCTCGACATCAATGATATTCTGGATCTTCTTTATAAAGAAAGGGTCGATATTTGTAATTCTTGAAATATCAGCCGCTGGCATGCCGTTTTGCAATGCATAGTATATGACGAATATGCGTTCATGGGTTGGATGGCGAAGTATATCTAAAATTTCTTCTTTGCTCCATTCTTTGTACCCGAAATACATGTCTACTTCAAGCGAGCGCACAGCTTTCTGAAGCGCTTCCTCGATGGTGCGCCCGAAAGCCATTACTTCGCCTGTGCTTTTCATAGCGGTCGTGAGGTGTTTGTCGGCTGTTACGAATTTGTCAAAAGGCCAGCGTGGAATCTTTACGACCGTGTAATCGATCGTGGGTTCAAATGAGGCTGGCGTCTTTTTTGTGATATCGTTGATTATTTCATCAAGCGTCATGCCTATTGCGATCTTTGCTGTGACGCGGGCAATAGGATACCCTGTGGCTTTTGATGCAAGCGCGGATGATCGGGAAACGCGGGGATTGACTTCGACGATCCTGACTTCATCATCGCGAACTGCGAACTGGATGTTGCATCCTCCCTCAATGCCCAATGCCCTGATGATCTTAATTGAAGTGCTTCTGAGTTTCTGGTGATCTACATCAGATAAAGTCTGGGATGGGGTTACTACGATCGATTCCCCTGTGTGTATGCCCATGGGGTCGATGTTTTCCATGTTGCATATGACGATGCATGTGTCATTTTTGTCGCGCATGACCTCATATTCGAATTCCTTCCAGCCGATAATGCTTTCTTCGATTAGTACCTGGTGGATACGTGAGCGTTTGAGCCCACGCTCGGTTATTTCTATCAGATCTTCTTTTGTGTAAGCGATGCCGCCCCCTGCGCCTCCGAGTGTGTAGGCAGGGCGGATGATTAGAGGAAGACCCAATTCATCGATCGTTGTAAGGGCATCCTCTATCGTGTTAACTGCTTTTGACCGCGGGACTTTTTCACCGATGCTTATCATTTTTCGCTTGAAGAGATCGCGGTCTTCCGAATCTTTGATCGCCTGGAGGGATGTTCCAAGAAGCTCGACATTGAATTTCTCAAGAACACCCATTTCTGCGATTTCAGTTGTAATGTTCAGGCCGGTCTGTCCGCCAAGACCTGCAATAATACCGTCGGGACGTTCTTTTTCGATGATCTTTGCCACGATCTGCGGTTCAAGGGGTTCGATATAGATAGCGTCCGCCATGTCCGAATCTGTCATAATGGTGGCAGGATTACTGTTTACAAGAACTACCTTTATCCCCTCTTCCCGCAGGGAACGGCATGCCTGACTCCCTGAAAAATCAAATTCTGCCCCCTGTCCGATCATGATTGGGCCAGAGCCTATGAGCAGTACTTTCTTAATGTCTGTTCTTTTTGGCATTTTACCTCGAAATTTTACTCTTGAATGTCTGGTCGGGTAATTAATTATATCCATAAGAACATTGCTTAAACCAGGCTATTTTTGTTCATTAAAATTAAAAATAATTTTTTCAGAAATACATAAATACCAAAGTTTCAATTAAAGGTTTGAGTTATGATAAATGCTTTCATTAGTCATCGGTTAAGCCCGGCAATTATCTTTGAATCGATATCTATTGACATTGGGATGGCTCACAGATGGGGAGTTTTTGCCTTATGAGTGATGAAGTACCCGGGAAGATTTTGGATGAAAAATAGAAAAATGATAATTCCCGCAATAATTGCACGAACTCAAATAGATTTAGATGAAAAATTAAACAAAGTTGAAGGTTATGCAGAAATAGTTCAACTTGACATCATGGATGGAATATTTGTTCCAAATAATTCACTTGACTTTGATTTTGATATATCAGGGAGAAATATTAGTTTCGAAGCCCATTTAATGATCACTGATCCAATGGGATGGATTGAAAAAAACTGGTGGAAGGTAGATACGATAATTGTACATTTTGAAACATGTGAAAAACCTGAGGATATTATAAGGTCTTTAAAAAACAAAGGTAAGAAAATTGGATTTGCGCTTAATCCTGAAACGGCAGTTCATTATGTAAAACCTTATCTTGATGATATCGACCAATTGTTGATCATGACCGTTAATCCTGGATTCTATGGAAGTAAATTCCTCCCCGAAACCCTTTGTAAAATAACTGAGGTAAGAAATATAAAACCTGATCTGGATATCGAGGTTGACGGCGGCGTTACACCTGATACAATCAAATCAATAAATGATGCGGGAGCAAATATGTTAGTTTCAGGATCATATATATTAAAATCGAATAGCGTTAGAGAATCAATGGATAAATTAAAAAAAATATGAAGAATTGAAAGGTTTAATGCTGAAGATGAATATAAGACGGCTGGAATTGCTAGAATATGCTTCATTCAAAATATGAGAGGATCCTTTCATGAAAGAGATAATTAATAAATTCACTGGCACCAGAATATTAGCGATCGGGGATCTAATGTTAGATCAATATCTCTATGGAACAGTCACACGAATATCCCCGGAAGCTCCTGTGCCAATTGTTCAAATTGATAAAGAGGTATGCGAATTAGGCGGAACAGCTAAAGTAATAAACAATATAAATAACCTTGATGGAACCGTTGAAGCAGTCGGAATAATTGGGAATGAAGATGCAGGTAGAACAATATTGAATTTGCTTAAGGAAAGAAACGTAAATATTGACGGGATTATAATATCTAATGACAGGCCGACAACTGTTAGAACAAGAATTATCGGCAACAATAGCCACATTGTCAGATTTGAAAAAGAAAATCGAAAGAAAATTGGCGCTGAAATTTCCGATCAGATAATTGAATACATAAAGAATAAAATAAAAAATTATGATGCAATTTTGATCTCGGATTACGATACTGGTCTGATCACTCCATTTTTATCGAAAAAGTTGATAGATCTTGCAAATTCTAATGGGATACCGATAATTGTTAACTCGAAAACAGAGAACCTCATACAATATAAAAAAGTCAGCGTGATCATATCCGACTATCACAAAGTTTCAAACGTGATCGGAATAAAACCAATAAATGAAACAAGCATACGGAACATAGGCCAATGGATGTTGACACGCCTGGATTGCAAAGGGATCATAATTATGCAGGGTGAAAAAGGGATAAGTGTTTTTTCCAGGGACGGGGCTTTTAAACATCTCCCAATAATTACTAAAGGTGTAACAGATATTACCGGCGTGGAAGATGCTATTATCAGTGTAGTGACATTGGCTGTTGCTAATGGATCAAATATGATAGATGCTGCCATGATAGCGAACACAGCAGCCGCTATTGTGTTAAATAAAACAGGAAACTATACGCCCTCAAAAGAAGAATTATTAGAGTTGATACAATGATAGATGTAAAGTCTGATGATATCAAAAAATTACAAGAAAAAGCAACTGTTCTTCGCAGACATATAATAAAAATGGTTTATAGTGCTGGATCAGGTCATCCTGGTGGTTCTTTATCATGTATAGATATTCTTGCGGTATTATATTTTCATGTGATGAAACATGATCCACAAAAGAAAGACGCAGAAAGGGACAGGTTCTTTTTATCAAAAGGACATGCAGCTCCAGCATTATATGCTACACTGGCTGAGAGTGGTTATTTCCCAATAAGCAAATTGGAATCGTTGAGGAAGAACGGCGGATATCTCCAGGGGCATCCGGATTCAAGAATACCGGGTGTTGAAGTTTCATCTGGCTCGTTAGGACAGGGTCTCTCTTGTGCAAATGGAGTAGCGCTGGCTAACAGGCTGGATGATAATCCATCAAGGGTTTTTGTGGTATTGGGCGATGGAGAGTGCGATGAAGGGCAGGTATGGGAAGCAGCTATGCTTTCTGCACATTATAAACTGGATAATTTAGTTGCAATAGTTGACCGGAATGGGCTTCAGATAGATGGGCAAACAGAAAAAGTAATGTCTCTTGAACCTTTCTCAAAGAAATGGAGATCGTTTGGATGGCATGTAATTCAAATAGATGGGAATAATATTGAAGAAATTATAAAAGCTTTTGACGAAACTGAAAATATTATTGGAAAGCCAACCGTGATAATTGCACATACATTTAAGGGAAAAGGAGTTTCATTTATGGAATGGATTAATGCTTTCCACGGCAAAGCCCCCACAGAAGAAGAAATGATAAGAGCTCTGGAGGAATTGAAATAATGGATAATCTCCTATCTACAAGAGAGGCATGCGGGCTGACCCTCCTGAATATGGGCTACAAAGAAAAAGATATCGTTGTACTGGATGCTGACTTATCTGGATCCACAAATACAAAAAAATTCGCTGAAAAATTTCCTGACAGGTTCTTTAACGTTGGCTGTGCGGAACAAAATTTAATAGGAACAGCAGCAGGATTGGCAATTGGCGGGAAGACAGCCTTTGCAGGAACTTTCGCCATGTTCTTGATGCGCGGCTGGGAACAGATAAGGAATACTGTTGCACACGATAACCTGAATGTAAAGTTACTTGGAAGTCATTCCGGTTTAACCAATTCAAAAGACGGGGGTTCTCACCAATGTCTTGAGGATATTGCGCTGATGAGTTGTTTGCCGAATATGAGTATTTTGAATCCAGTAGATGCTATTGAAGCTGAAAAAATCATAATCAATGAAGTCTATCGTAAAGGTCCTTCATATATCCGGATGAACCGACTCACAACCCCGGCGATCAATACTGAAGACTATGATTTTGAATTCGGTAAAGCAGTTGAAATCCGGGAAGGTGAGGACTTAACAATTGTTGCAACGGGCACTATGGTATCAGAGGCGGTCAAAGCATCGGAAATGTTAAAAAAGGAGAACATAAATGCCCGGGTATTGAATGTACATACGATCAAACCGATAGATAAGAATCGTATCCTCAAATCTGCAAAAGAGACAGGACACATAATCACGATAGAAGAACACAATATTTATGGCGGCTTGGGCAGCGCTGTTGCCGGTATCATTGTTGAGAATTATCCGGTACCGATGAAGATAATGGGAGTAAATGACCAATTTGGAGAGTCTGGAGATTATAACTATTTAATAAATAAATTCGGATTGAATGATTTTGAAATAGTAAAAAATGCAAAAAAACTTATTGGTGATAGAAAATGAAGATTTTTATTGATACAGCAAATATTGAAGAAATTAAGGCGGCTAATGAATGGGGGATCATAGATGGTGTAACCACAAATCCAACACTTGTCGCAAAAGAGGGAAAAGATTTTAAGTCCATGGTAAATCAGATCCTTAGCATAGTTGACGGCCCCATAAGCGTAGAAGTCATCAGTACTGAATCCGAAGGAATGGTTAAAGAAGCGCTTGAAATGTCAAAGTGGTCAAAAAATATCGTGATAAAGATACCAATGATCCCGGAGGGATTAAAGGCTGTAAAGATACTGAATGAAAAAGGAATTAAGACCAATGTGACACTTGTCTTTTCCGTGAATCAGGGACTTCTGGCTGCCAAGGCAGGAGCTACCTATGTAAGTCCTTTTATCGGAAGACTGGACGATATCGGGCATGACGGCATGCAAATAATACGAGACCTGGTGCAGATATATAAGTTATATGATTTTAAAACGGAAATTATCGTGGCGAGCGTCAGGCATCCTCTGCATGTGGTTGAGTCTGCTAAAATAGGGGCACATGTTGCTACTATTCCCTTTAATGTCATTGAAAAGATGTTTAAGCATCCATTAACCGATAATGGACTGGAGAAGTTCTTAAAGGATTGGAAAAAAGTGCAAAAGTAATAAAGGCGCAGATATAATTGTTGTCGGGCGCGCCATCACGAAAGCAAAGGATGTACGATCCATGGCAGAGCAGTTCATTGAAGAAATGAAACAGCCTGAGATAGACCAATACAGGATTATGACGGACTTTTAGGATGAGGGTATAGAATACTAAAAACCAATGAACCATTGATAAGTCTGGTTTTATTCCCCGGAAGGGAGGGCACACCACACTAACCGCACTAAGAAGACTTAAGCAATAGTTCAAATTGCAATTTTTTTGTCTTTTGTGATTCGGTATTATTTGAAATTACATATTCATCAATAGGAACGCCTATACCCTTTATGGTTGTTTTATAATTTGTTTCAAGTTTTACAAACACATCATTAGGAGAAATATAATTTCTAATCTCGGACAAGGGCACCAAAATTTTAGCTCCATTATAATAAAAACGCAGACAAAACACCCTTCCATCAAAGGATTCAGCATGAAGTAATATTAGATATGGATTTTTAACAATCTTATACAACGTTTGCTTCAATGGTGATGATTCAAAAAAAGATTTTAAAACCCCTTTAATCCCTTTCTGTGCGTGCTTTATTTCAAACTCGAATCTACATAACTCACCAGTTTTAATAGGAGGATTTATTATCATTTTACAATATCTATGCAAGTAAATCTATAAAAAGTTTTTAGTGTGTTATTTTATCTTGGCTCGCATTCTGAATCAGCGTTATCCACTTATTTTCTTCAAACTACCTCTATTCTGCACGCTTCCGCAGGGGTCTTACCCTACAAAGCTTCGTGTGGGCGCATGAAGTTCTACTCGTGCGGATTTCAAAATTATTCCCTAAAAAATTGAGGAGTTACGGTTTTAAATATTTTATTGGTTATTCTATAAATCTATGAAGGAAAAAGAAAAGCAAATTGATAGCCTGGATAGCTTGACTCTTATAGGACTATTTTTGACAGCGTATACTATATTTAAAGATGCTATAATCAACAAATTGTCAGGTGTGGTGATTGTAGAAATTGTAATTGGATCATTCCTTTTTTCTGTTTTCGTTTATCTTATAGTTCATTACATTATGGAAAAAAGATAGTCAAGATTTTATATCGATAAATGTAAAAAGTTTGGTGTTTTTACCACTCAATGCTTAACACATCTTTTTACCACTTACAGACTTAACAGAACCTTTTCGCACAAGTCTTATATATGATTCCAGAAAAACAAACCCATAATCCATGCCCCCCAAAACCCGAACCGCTCCCCGGTATGACCTGTTATTCCATGAAGGAACATTCAACGGGACACTGCTAATCGGACCTGATCCACTTGGCAAGACCTTTGATTATGGAGTATTCATGGAAGCCAGGCGAAGGCTAAGACTTACCGGCATGAAGATGACAAATAGCAAACGCGGGATCGAGGAATATTCAAGAGATTTTAATTTCCAGGGCGCTAAAGTAAAAGCCCGACTTCGTCTTGTGCATGGTCGAAATTACGGGAAGAACCTGCAGGAACTTTGGAGCGATGCTCTTGCGCATGAGGATCTCATATACCTGAAAACCCATGCGGGATATGGGAAGCACCTGAGTTTGAGCGATGATGTGAGTTATTTTACAGATGCCTTAAAGGAAAGTTTTGCTCATCCCGATCGTAAACCATACCAGTTATTCTATCTGGATTGCTGCAAAAGCGAGATGTATTACAGGGACGTTTTTCGCGAGTATGTCGGCAGCGGCGTGGACTTAATCCTTCATAAATGGTTCTGTGATTACAGGAAGATCGCACCGGTGATAGCACTGATTTCTGAACTGATGGCAGGTTCGGACGTTGAGGCAATAATTTCGAAGATGAATGAAGAATACGGGATTGTGCACTTTGACGAGGAGGATGCACCTGAGGATAAGAGGCTGGATCGGAAAATGATGACTTATTCTTTTAGTCAGATATGAAAAGCATTTCTTTTTTCTATGGGATATCTTTTTTATACCAACGGGGATTATAAATATTAGCTGGCCTATAGATAATTAAGCTTATGAAATTATGAAAGTAGAAAGAGACATTTCAGGAAACAGGAGCGATACTATGAAAATGCCAGTTTTATTTATAGGTCATGGTTCACCTATGAATCTGATCCTGAGAAATAACTTTACCAGATCCCTGGAAAAAGTCGGGAAGAATTTGCCAAAGCCAAAGGCGATACTTGTAATATCAGCACACTGGCTTACAAGAGGAATACACGTTACATGTATGGAAAAACCCGAAATGATCTATGATTTTTATGGATTTCCACGTGAATTATATGAATTGAAATATGCCTGTCCAGGTTCACCGGATGATGCCAGGTATGTGACAGAAATCGTTCAAAAAACACATGTCAAATGCAATTATGATTGGGGATTAGACCATGCTTCATGGGCAGTACTTCGACACATGTACCCGGACGCGGATATTCCCGTATTTGAAATGAGTCTTGATTATTCTTTTAATGAATGGAATCCAAAACCATTACAATATCATTATGATATTGCCTCTGAGCTTGCTGATTTAAGGAATCGGGGAGTTTTAATAATAGCCAGTGGAAATATTGTGCACAATCTGGGATTGATCGATTTTCAAGATATTGATGCACAACCATATGAATGGGCTGTTGAGTTTGATGAGCTCGTAAAATCATATTTAATTAATAAAAATCATAAAGAGCTTGTCAATTTTAAAGAAATGGACAAATATGCTTCCCTGGCAGTGCCAACACTTGACCATTATTTGCCTATGATCTATGCGATCGCATTGCAGGGGAAGGCTGAAACCCTAAAATTCACTTATGAGGGATTTCAAAATGGTTCGATCTCAATGAGGTGTTTCCAGATAGGTTGATTACTTAAATCCATTTATTTTTCCTGAAATAATTCAGCATTAAAAAGCTCACTGATAACATAATTACCCAGATAACAGGATAACTCCACCGCCACTTAAGTTCAGGCATATTTTGAAAATTCATTCCATAAACACCAACTATAAAGGTCAAAGGAATAAATATCGTTGCAATAATTGTTAATACCTTCATGATCTCATTCAATTTATTGCTGGTACTTGAAAGATAAATATCAAACATTCTTGAAACCATATCCCTTAACCCCTCGATCATATCAATGATCTCGATTGTGTGATCGTAGACATCCCGCAAATAAATAAGCGTTGATTCATGAATAAGCGTTGATTCTCCCCGAAGCATATTATTCAATACTTCTCTTAAGGGCCAGACTGACTTTCGCAAAAGCATCAATTCCCTCTGGGTATCATGAAGTGACTTCAACGTTCCTGGCATTGGATTTTTCACAAGTTCTTCTGTCATGACTTCGATTTTCTCACCAAATTGTTCCAGTATTACAAAATAATTGTCCACGATAGCGTCTATTAAACCATATGCCAGATAATCAGGCCCCATTTTCCTGATATGGCCTTTTCCGTTTCTGATCCTGTCCTTAATGGGATCAAAAATGTCATCTTTGCTCTCAAGGAGCGAAATGACGAAATTTGTACCAATGATCAAACTGACCTGTTCCGACAATATTTTATCACTATTGTCTATTCGTTTAAGTATTTTTAATGTTACATATATATAAGTTTCAAAATCTTCCATTTTCGGGCGCTTTTCCGTATTTAAAATGTCTTCAAGTATGAGAGGATGTACACCAAAATATTTGCCGATCTTTTCAATTATCTCTATTTCATGGATACCTTCAATATTTATCCATGTGACAGTTGGCTTGTCCTTGAATGGAAAAGATTCTTCCACAAGTCTTACTTCTTTTTCAAGAAAATGTGACTCATCATAGTCCATTAATGTTATCCTTGTCTTCTCCATTTTCTGATCGCCTATATGGAGAAGAGTTCCAGGAGGAAGACCCGACTTAGCGGATCTTTTTTTAATTATTACATCTTTTTTATTTGGCATGGATCATTCCTTATAAATATAGCCTCATGAACAGCTTCCCGGATAATATATCCTGCTTTATGAAGTATGGTATCTTTGAGTTCGGTATCCCTATCCATACTTGCGGTGCAGGGATAAGCATGATGTGCGCTTGATATGACCTCATCCAGTTTACTGCCAAGTGGAACATTCTTAAGTTTCTGTGCCACATAATAAGCACATCCGCACGGCTGGCTGGTAAGTATTTGTACTGTTACGATATTGTTGTGTTGGACGCCAATCTTGAATTTGGGAATGCCGATCTTAAATGTGTCAATAAATTGGTCTATTAATGGATTTTCGCCTTTTTTAAGAGAACAGAATGGTTTTGGGGCTGCAAATACAATGCCAGCTTTTTCGCATTTCTCTTTGATCTGGTTCCTTAATCCAGCAGACAGCCAATTAGGTTCTTCAATGGGAGCTATGATCAAACGCGTGCCAGCCTTTTTTGCAAGAGCCGGAAATTCAGCAATAATATCAGGATGAAGGTTTATAGCTAACAATACATCGTTTTCCGGCATGCTGGACGGCAAGTATTTCTCCGTGTCTTCAATATACACTGGCAGATCCGGTGGTTGGGTATATATCCCTGTAATATTATCTGCAAAATTAAGCGATTTATCGTCCCGGCAAAAGATACATAATTTGTCACAGGAAATACAGAAATTCCTGTAATTTAACAGGTTCCCTATTACGCGTTCTCCGAATTTGCCGTTATACGCGATATATATTCTCACATTCTAAATTTACTTTTCAAGGTGTATATAATTTTCTGCAAGCATGTTTTTTATTTAAGTGCATGTTTCTGTCCAGAGCAGGTCTGGGCATGTTCTGATGGGCCTCCTACTGAGGCAAACACAACTCCAAAAGCCATTAGAATTCCTCTTATGCTTATTTCAATTTCAGGCTTTTTTCCCGTGGGGTATTCACCCAAAAATTTAGCAAAATTTAAGATTCAAGAATATCATCTTTTGATTTAATAATGGTATGATCCTTCTTTTCAATATCCTCAATAAGCTTTCTTAGCTCTTCAGGGTTCATTATTTTTTTTAATTTCATAGCCCTTAAAATTTCTTCCATATCAAGAAATTCGATTTTATTCTCTTTGCAATAATTCTTGACATATCTGTCGTTTGTAAGCAAAATTCCTTTTCTTGATCTGCATAAAGCAATCAATTGGCATTCGCCTTCATGCATATTTTTTTCATTCTCAAGCAAATACCTGAAACTATTGAATTCATTTTCCGAGAGAAGAACAATATCAACATTGTGAAAAATAGTATCAACAAAAGAATATCCTGCACGTTTTGCACGCATAAGCTCTTCATAAACAGAAGGAGATATTTTTAATTCTTCAAATGATTCCTTTAATTGTTCCATCGCATCGGCTTTTGCAAATGCGCTCAGAATATCCGTATCTGCAAAAATTATCAGACTATCCCCAGCTTTTTTAATTTCTTATCCATTTCTTTGGCGGTCTTGCCTTCGGTTTCCCTGACAATCCCCCGTCCCGCCAGAACATCTTTAAATTCTATTGTCGTCATTCCTGCGAGATCAGCTGCTCTTCCAATAGACACATTCCCTTTCAAATAAAGTTCGATAGCCAGCGATATTTTCAAATCTGCCTTTGTATTTAATAGGGCTCTGAATGCGTCTTTCATTAATTCAGATTTTGAAGCATAATATCCTTTTTCCACAAGGATGTCAAATTCTTCATTTATATTTATTGCTTCCATTTCGCTCACATAACAATTATGTGTTCGCTTGCTTAAATATGTTTATTCTTGGAAATACGCATACTATTAATAAAAATGATTTGGGCGCGGGATAATAATTCCTGATATGGGTTTTTGGTCATCCGAAAAAGGTCTAAAATTCCGATATCCCGTTAATTTTATACCGAAGCCTGCTGATATAATTATTGAGGCTTTCAATGTCTTTTATGCTTTTTTTTGAAAGCGACCTGAGCTTTGATCTGATAGCAGTATTTGGTAAAACACCATAATTTGAAAGATGCTGTATAATTTTTCGCGCCATTAAACCCCCTTTATTATCCCAATCTGTTAGCAGGATGATATCTTTTTTGCTTATTGATAGCAGATCAGTGAATTGAAGCAATGGCTGTTGTGAAGCTAATCTTATTTCGCCTTTTACTCCGAGAAGGCGCAGGGATCCCATATCTTTTCTTCCTTCTACGACGATAATTGCCCCGCTGTCTGAAAGTTCCTGGAGTTCAAGAATAAGCTCTTCAAGTTTCAAAAGTCTTTCCCTATCTTCTATTTCACTTGTTTTCATTTGTGAGTATTTTTAAAATATCTTCAGCCTGCGCCTGGATGATCTTCACTGATTTTTTGCTGTTCGTTGAACCCGAAATTATCTCCACGTTCCTGGAATGGACATTGAAAAGATTCGATAGGAAAGACATAAGTTCAGCATTTGCTTTTCCTTTTTGCGCTCTTTCAGAAAGTCTTATTTCGATGCGCTTTCGCCAGGGATTGTATCCCTTGATCGCGGTCTCTTTAGATCCCGCAGAGATATCAAGTTCCAGGATGACCCCATCTTCGACCTGCCTGACTGCGTCTTTCATTAATACATATTAGGTACGCGATCATATTAATATTGGCGGGGAATTTTTCTGATAAAACATATTAGAATCTTTTCAATTTACCGTCTCCAATCGAAAATGTCTTTATCCAACGTAATGTTTATATGAGACGCAAATTAATTTAACATATGAACTTCAAGTGCACCACCGGAGTGTTATTATTCACAGGCGCAGTGATTCTCCTTACAGGAATGCACATAGCAGAGTACCTGTATCCTGGTTACAGCGTATCAGGGAATTACATAAGTGATCTTGGAGCCACCTGCCGCGTTACATGCACAGTGTACCAGCCTTCTGCTTTTATCTTCAATTCCTCAGTCATTCTTCTTGGGATCATGATTATAATCTCCTCATATTTCGTCTGGCGAGAATTCAATAGCTTGATCATTGCAGCTTTGTTTTGTCTTTCAGGGCTTGGTGGGATGGGTGTTGGATTATTTCCTGAAACTGCAGGTTTTCTACATTTGATAGTTTCGTTCATGACATTCTTCTTTGGAGCACTGGCGGCAATAGCGGCAAGCAGATTTGTTAAAGCGCCGTTTTCATATTTTTCGGTGCTGCTGGGAATATCAAGTCTCACAGCGCTGGTTCTATATGGTCTTAAAATCTATCTTGGGCTGGGTCCGGGCGGTATGGAAAGGATGATAGCATACCCAGTCCTGATGTGGACAATAGGATTTGGGGGTTATATGATGTCTGATGATAAGGTTTAGTTCTTCAATCTTACTTTTCTATATACCTGTCAATGATTTCTATAAATTCATAAAAATCCTTCAATTCCATGTTTAGAAAGGAATATGACCTCGAATCATCCACACGACCATATTGATGCATAAGCAGATTTCGAAATCCAACAAGTTCTTCAAGCCTTGAGGATAGTGAAGCTGGTAATACTTGATTTTCGGCAAGCTTCCTGATGCTGTTTTACTCTCGGATGGTATTCCAAATCCTCAATTTGGCTCTAACACGTTCCATTACATGCTTATGGTACTCCCCGGTGAGCCTTTTATATCGTTCATATTCCAGGTCATTAATCTTCGAAAGTGTCAATACATGATACATGTCCTGCGTGTATAGCACCTTGCCTTCCAGAAAAATCCTTTTACGAATATAAACTGGCAATTCATTTATGAAAGAAATATCGATATTCTCCTGAACAAAATTGTTAAGGGATATTCTTTCTTTAAGTGTAATTTCAACCTCAGGTCTTGGAATTATACATATATCTATGTCGCTCTTTTTTGTATCAGTTCCTTTTGCCTTTGATCCAAAAAGGATGATCGAATGAACAAGTCTGGAACCCTTGAGTTTAAGGAGCACATCGTTGAGGGTTGTGTCAGATTTTTTTTGATCGTTCATTTCTTGTTCATGAACAATTTGATTTTTCATCATCATTCATTCTGCTTTATAATTATTTAAAGACTGGCTCTTTCTTCGCAACAACAGAAATCATATGCCTTGTATAAAATTTGCCTTTAAAGCACTTTTTCTTCCGTGTCTCGATTATCCTGCAGGAAAAATCACTCAATGATCCTTCGATCTCTTCTTTATCAAAATAATGATAAACTATACCGTTCGACCTTGAAAAAGTATCAGGTTCGACCTCGATGCCGCCATATCGCATATCATCCTTCCCGAATACTTCTATGAACAGAAGCCCTTCTGTTCTTAATATGCGCTTGAATTCGCATATTGCAGATTCCCTCTCCTTAGATAAAAGATGCTGCAGTACGCCATAGCACCAGACAATATCAAAAGAACCATCTGTAAAAGGCAATTGGAAAATATTTCCTTCCAGGATGTCAATATCAACATCACGGGATTTGCTGCTCTCGCTCAACATTCGCAAAGCCTTAAGCGAAACATCCATCCCCACAACATCAAATCCCCGCATTTTTAAGGGTATCGAATATTTCCCGCTTCCGCAACCTGCATCCAGCAGCCGTCCTTTTTTTGGAGCGGCATCGAGCATTCCAAGTGAATAATGGCCTTTCCAGATACTCTTTTTGTACTCATCTTCCCATGCTTTGATATGTCCTACCATGAAATTTGAATACTATAACTGGCTGTGGGACATAATTACGTGGGGTACAAGTTTAACAAATTATGCCAGACACCAGTGCAGGTTAAAGCAGTACTTATCCTATCATCCCTTTTTTGTCCCACCGTCCATCCAAACATTCTTTTATC
>JAPMTY010000029.1 GCA_026552835.1 Candidatus Methanoperedens sp. | reverse complement strand
TACTTCCCATTTTTATAGTCCCTTTGTTCGAGGGTGGACTCTGGAACGGTCCTCCCTGCGGAATATGAGGCGGCGTGTTTGAAGCAGTTGAATCAACAGTAGCTGCCGGCATTCCCATTATTTTTACATCCGAGCTGAGACTGCCGTTTATAATACCGACAAAAGGATGCGGCAAGGGCGTAGGCACAGGCGGTCCCGGAGGTGCGGGTATCAATATTATATGCGTATCCGTTGCCATTACCTGGTCTCCCTGTTTTGCTGCTGGCTGTCCCATATTAATTAATGTTCACCGTTGCCCCTTTGATATTTGTAGTTCCTGAGGCTTTCAAGTCCATACTTGACGAAGCCTCTATCTTTGCCGAAGCCTGTGTTTTAACCTCAAAATCGTTGGCTTTTATGGTCACTTTCCCGTTGGGCGCGGATATTTCGATGTCCTTGTCTGATGTTATGGAGATTTTCTTTTCTTTTGTATCGATGATTATCTTGTTATTTTCCGATTTATCCACTATCTCAATCTTTTCCTTCCCATCGGTATCATCAAGCCTTATCACATGTCCGCTTCGTGATTTTATGATCCTGAAATTGTTCTTCCCGTCATCATTTGAGAGAGGCGGGGTATCCTTGCCATTCCACAACGAGCCTATTACGTACGGGATGTTTATGTCGCCATACTCAAAAGCCACGAGCACTTCGTCGTTCACCTCGGGCAAAAAAAAACCGCCCATTTGTTTCCCCGACATAAAAGAAATAACTCTCGCCCAGTTCGATTCATCCTCTGCGCTCAAACGGGGTATTTTTACCTTCACGCGTCCGAGTTTATCCGGGTCTTTATTATCAGTCACGACCCCGACAACCACTCCGTTAATCCTCGAATCCGGTCTCCTGCTTTGCTCTAAGATTGCTGTAATGCTCATACCCCGGTCCTCCTGACCCTGAATGTCGTTGTGTATGCTCCTTCGCTTAAGGAATGAACGGTAGATGCGACATAATATGTGCCGCTAAGCCTGTCTCCCAAACCCTGGATTTCTATGGTTTTTCCTGCCCGTATTTTCGGGTTCCCGCCGCAGATTCCCTCGCCTGTTAAAAATTCCTGAAGATTTAGATTGTACTTCGCTTTTGCTATATTTTCAGCGTCTTTGGAATCTATTATCAAATCGTCCACTACAGAGACAGCCGAAGCTGTGAATGCTTTTTCTGACATTTCAAATCCTGATTCTTTACCTTTCATCTTTGATTTCTCACTGCCTTTTGTAGCTGTGGAGGTTAGTTCCTCCTTGTCTTTAACGTTCCAGCCCCTGACCTCAATTTTACTTCCTTCGGTCAGTGTTTGTATCCGGGCTGAAAAATTAATCAAATCTATCCCGTACTGGAGTGTTACCTCCGGGGTCTTGTCTTCCTGGGATTTTCGGAAAATAAATTTCTTATCATCAACAAGCATTTCATAACCGATCCTGTTTGCGCGTTCGAGAAGGAACTCATAATTGGTCTGGTTATTCTGGAATATATATGGCTGGATGGTTCCCGTATCATCGACATTGGGTGAAAGACTGACGTCGGAAGCAACCTTTGACGCAATATCGCTGTCCTTCATATCCTTGAACGAGCGCCTCATTGTCCCGAACCTGAGCCTGTGAAGCCTGTCATAACCTCTTACCTCGACATAGGAAGAATCACCGAATGTATAATCAAGTGCGGTTATCTCGCCCGTTATCATTTCCACCGTGCTGTCGATGCCCATGGAGATTTTTACAATGTCCCCGACCTTGAAGGTCTTAAGGTCCACGCCTCTCCAGTCGCCTTTAAAAAAATCAACTGTATTGAATTTGAAAGTAAACATCGCCGGAAGATTGATCTCATCCTCAAGGGTCACTCCTTCCACGGCTGATAATAATTCTCCTGAAAGCTCACTTCCGTTCAGGAGCAGCTTGAAATTGGCGATATTTATTACATCGGATGCCATAAGGCAAGACTCCCTAATCCGGAATTATTAATGTCCTTCCGATGTCATCGTCTGTTGGAAACTCAAGCGGGTTAAGAATCTTGTTCTCGTCCGCGATTTTTCTCCATAAAGATACATCCTTGAGCGCCTTATCTGCGATAAGGTCAAGCCTGTCCCCGGATTTTACAGTCCACAATTTCCTGCAGGCTTCAGCCCCTTTTAACTTCGCGTCTTCTTCGGTTGTTACAACAGATTTGAAGGTAACTGTCAGGTCTGCTCTTACAGGTATCCCGCTCGGGAGAAACAGCGTGAACTTCTGGTCATGTTTATATATGATTCCCTTGTAAGTGAATTTTCCCCAGCTAAACAGGCATATATGAGGTTTTTTTGTTTGCTTTCCCTCAACAGTAGGCATAACGAGTGAAGTTATCTTTTCGATTTTCTCCCTGACATCTGTTTGCTTTTCGTAAGTATCAAAGAGCAGCGTAACACTGAAATCCGATAGATTTACCTTATTGAAACTCAGCGATGAACCTTCACCTTTTACATCTGCAAGTGTCGAGACTGTATATTCCTTCGGATTAAACATCACTTCAATTGTTTCATTCGTATCGAGTACGGTTATTTGCGCCTTTGAAACCATCAGGATAGCCCCCTTCTGTCTTTTTCTATCGAGATTCTTTTCTCAATCATCTTGTAAACGGTATCCGCAATCCTGTTAATCTCATGTATCGGTTTTTCTTTGAATGATTCCCTGATAAAAGTGTCATTTATATGTCGGGGGGATGTTTTTTCAGCCGATCCATTGTTTTCCTGAATAATTTCTGTTTTTTGAACTACAGGTTTTTTAAAAATCAGTTCCTGTGAGGAGTTATAGGCAATCTCGCCGGTTGGAATCTCCGCTGATATTTTCATGTCGCCGGGAATACCGTATTTCAAATTGACACCATGCCGGGGAAAAACCAGGTCAGAAAATTGGTCTTCAGCAGGTTTCAATATTATCCCCCCGCGGTGTGCGCGGATTGTATTTTTATAACCTGTCTTTTCATATTCCCTGATAATATTTTCATAGTGTGTATTTACGATAGTTCTCTCTTGCAAGACTGATTCTGTGCCTTTTTCCGTCATGTCCCGGATACCTGCAGGAGTCCCATCCGCTTTTATGCGCGGCGGCTCCCCGGATTGGTTTTCGTTATATGAAGGATTCAAGACCATTTTTAAAGGTCTGGTTATCAGATGCGGACCGGGGAGGTTTGTGTGGCTTATTCCGGTTTCAGTCATGCTCCGGTTTAAGGCATTTTTGATAGCCGGATGACCATTCGTTCTTGAAAGCGCCGGTTCTGAAAATTCCATATCTTTAACAGGATTCCTTAATCCCGATTCATGAGCCTGATTCTGTGAGCCTGTCCCGATATCGGGAGTTCTTTTTGGATAAACCCCAATCTCAGGGTTTGAGTATATCAAAGTCATATTCGCAGGCCGTGTTATCAGATGCGAACCTGGGAAGATTTTGCGGCTTATTCCGGTTTCAGTCATGCTCCTGTTTAAGCCAGTTTTGATATCCGGATGACCGCCCGTTCTTGAAAGCACCGGTTCTGAAAATTCCCTTTCTTTAACTGGAGTCCTTAATCCCGATACAGGAGCCTGGTATTGTGAGCCTGTCCCGATATCGGGAGTTCTTTTTGGATAACCCGCAATCTCAAGGTTTGAGTAAATGTTTGAGTATATCAAAGTCATATTCACGGGCCGTGTTATCAGACGCGAGCCGTTGAATAAATGGTTCTCCCCGGTCCCGCTTTCCTGAGGATAGCTTATGTCCGCTGCCGCCCCGTTTTGCGGATATAACGGCTTTACAGATACCGCATCTTTTCCGGCCGAATGGAAGTTCATTATTTTTGCGGGAAAATAATGTGTTTCTCCAGGCTGCGTACCTGTTGCCAAAGGATTAACGGTTTGGTAGCGCCGTGAACCTGAAACCCATGAGTACGCCAATCTTTGTAAATTATTTACAGTTACATTCGCAGAATACGTGACAATTCTAACCGGCCGGATTATCAAATATGAAGGGACGGATAAAAAAATCCTTCCTGCACTGCCGGATTCCGGAAGAGGTTCATAATCTACATTCGATAATGTGAAATCTTTCCTGAAAGCATTTGTGCCTTCCAGCGGTTTCGCATTCATTATTGCGCGCGCCGCTCCCGAAGGAACTTCTTCATGGGAAGCCTTTATTCCGGATGGCAGGGGTTCGATTGACTTTTTATCATCCTGAGCAGGGTAGGAAGAAGAAAGCCGGTTATGTGTGAATATCCGCTCATTCTGATACGCTGCGGAATTGTTGAAAAATGTTAAGCCATTTCGTTGCTGAGAATCATTTACTACGTTCCCGGACTGACTGATATGTAACCGGGGGTTCGCCCTGGAATCCACGCTTCGCCATTGCCCGAAAAAGAGGGGTGCGAATGGTGTATGCGGAATGCCGATGGCTGTTTTTTCCGATGTTTTCGAAGCCGCACCGGGTCGTTTATCCGCCTCCAGTAAATACCCTCCGTTCTTAATATTTATAAAGTTGTATAGTTTCTGAAGATAGTAATTATCCGGTGTTTTTATCAATTGCCTGATGAATTCAAAATAAAAGCCGAACTGGAATTTCAGGTAATTGCTAATTGATATCCTGTGCGCAGGGTCTGATTTTTTATTCTTTGCCTCCAAACCTGATAATCTCAGGAATATCAGTGAAGGCAGCCTGCCTGATTTCCAGAATATCCCGTATTTGCCTGCTATCCTTCTCGAAAAATTTAAACCGCCAAGTCCAAGGGGCCGGGCTGATGGTTCATTCTGCAAAAGGCGTGATTTCATATCAAATTTCATGTTTTTAGATTTTTCCATACAGTAACTTCCGCATCCTCAATTACACTACGCCGTGATGGGTCAGTACAAGAGTTTCACTTGCAACCGTATTGCTTGTCGCATTGAATGAGGACACATCCCACTTTACCGGATACGCTTCAAAGAAATACCAGTCCATT
>JAPMTY010000131.1 GCA_026552835.1 Candidatus Methanoperedens sp. | reverse complement strand
GTTTTAACCATATTTAAATTCCTCCTGTATTCCCTGATAATATGTTTGAATTCATGTTATATTAAAATATCGTGCAGGCGAATGCATAAAACAGATTATATTGAATCCATCAGGCTCATGCAAGTTTAGTCTGCTGGAATTTTGCCTTTAACCCGTCAAGGTCTATCAATTCGTTTATGATATCGATAAGGACATCGTTTCCTTTTTCCAGCACATTTTTACTATCTTCTTTGAGTTCAAAAGCCGGGTCTTCCGGAGGTATTTTGATTCGGGTCACAGAAGCCCTGTGTTCTTTGAGGCGGACATCCTTTGATTCCCTGACATTTTCCGTCTTTTTGCCTTCAATCCCGAGTAATTCAAGTTCGTATTTGAAACACGGGCGGTAAAAAAGTGAGGAAAGGATAAAAACCGCGATATCCAGCCGGTCTGGCATATCGATATTCTTAAGATGGTCTTTTACGATGCCGTAGATATCCCGTTTGGGGTTCGCTTTAAAGGTATAAACTATTGAGGGAGGGATGTCATTCTCATCCAGATATCCCAGGTCGTGAAGCGCGCGAAGGTAGCCCGTGAGTATCAACCTGTGGTGGTCGTGTCCGTTTTTTTTCAATTCCCTCGCTATGCTGCTGATGGACATTTGCTTATTCGCAAGTACGCCTGCGAGGATATTGTAAAACTCAGACATCAGCTTAAGATTTGATAACAAACCTGATAAATGCTTTGATTAGGGTGACAAAGGCATTGCAATACTATTATATATAGCATTAACCCTACATCTACTTCCTCCCGAGCGAGATATGAAAAAAGAAACAATACTCATTGAATCCAGGGACACTGCTTTTAGAGACCTCGTTTTAGAAACACCGGTTGGAAAGAAGCTCCCCACATGCATGCAGTGCGGTATATGTGCGGGCTCATGTCCAGTCAGCCATGAAATGGATTATAATCCTCGCCAGCTTGTGCGCATGGTCCAGCTTGGTCTCAAAAAGGAAGTGCTTAACAGCAACACCATCTGGATATGTACCACATGCTTTTCATGCTCTGTGCGCTGCCCGAGGGGAATACGCCCCACAGAACTCATGGAGACTTTAAAACCGATAGCAATAGCAGAAGGCGTAAAAAACAAAAATGAAAGATTTGATGGCGTTTTCTCGGATGTGGTCAGGAAAAACGGCAGGGCTTCTGAATTCCTTTTAATCTCCAGATACAGCCTGAGAGAGCCTGAAATGATAAAACAGGCCCCGTTTGGTCTTTCTCTTTTCTCAAAAGGAAAACTGCCCCTTGCCGTTGATAAAATGGAAAATACGCGTGAACTCGATACTATTTTTAAGCTCGGTGAAAAGGCGGAAAAGAAAGAAAACGGGGAAGATAACAAGGAAAAAAGTAAGGAAACCGTGACGAAAATAGAAAAAGAAGAGCAGGAGACCGACAAATGAAATATTCGTATTATCCGGGATGCGCACAGCACGGAACGGCTGTGGATTACCGGAAATCGGTGGAAGCGGTGTTTCGCTCACTTGGCATCGAGCTTGAAGAAGTGAAGAACTGGAACTGCTGCGGCGCCCTGCATGTTCCCGACATGACCATAAGAACAGCGCTTTCGGCAAGAACCCTGGCATCATCAAAGGGACTTGATATGGCAACGCCATGCAACCTCTGCTATTCCAACCTCATGCGCGCAAAAACAGCCCTTGAAGAAGATTCCCTCAAAACGAGGGTCAATGAAGCTCTCACAGTAAAATATGACGGCAATACAAAACCGAAACACCTTCTTGAAGTTGTAGTCAAGGATTACGGGCTTACAAAACTTGCTGAAATGGTCAAAAAACCATTAAAAATAAAAGCCGTGCCTTATTACGGATGTTTACTCACACGGCCTGAGAACAAATTTGACAGCCCCGAAAACCCAAAGTCTCTGGATAACCTTATCGCAAGCCTCGGGGCGGAACCTGTAAAATATTATTATAAAACAAAATGCTGCGGCGGCCCTGTCCTGATAACGAATGAAGACCTTGCGCTTGAACTTGCAAGGGACTTGCTCCAGATGGCAAAAGAATCGGGCGCTGACTGTATGGTCGTGACGTGCCCCATGTGCCATCTCCAGCTGGATGCAAAACAGAAAGCAGTGGAAAAAAAATATAACATCAAGATTGATATGCCGGTAATTTATTTTACACAGCTCATAGGTCTTGCGATGGGCTTCTCGGCAGATGAACTTGGAATGGGGAAACATCTTGTTCCATGTGATAAATTGCTTGCAAAAATAGGGAGGTAAAGATGGTTGATAACGAACCTGCCCCGAAGAATGAAAATCCCTCCACTGATATTCCTACACCCGGGCAGCCTCCCAAAAAAACAGGCGTGTACCTTTGCAGGTGCGGCGGGAATATTGGAGATGTGGTTGACCTGCAATCAATCGCCGACAGCCTGAAAGAAAATAAAGACGTTGTGGTGAATATCCAGGATTACCTGTGCAGCGGCGCGGGACAGGATAAAATCAAAAGCGATATCGAGAAAGGAAAAGTGGACAGGGTGGTAATAGGCTCATGCTCGCCAAAACTGCATCTTGAAACATTCAGGGGAATGGCAAAAAAAGCAGGGCTTAACCCGAACCTGCTTGAGATAACAAACATCCGGGAACAGGCAAGCTGGGTGCACGAGAAAGAGGGCATAAATCCTAAGGTCAAAGGGTTAATAAAAGGCGCTGTCGCCCGAATGGGTTCATTAGAACCGCTTGTGCCGCTTGAGAAAAAACTTGTTGACAGGACTCTAGTTGTTGGAGGCGGGATTGCCGGGATTACCACGGCTCTTGAAATGGCCGATGCGCATGAGGTTATTCTTATAGAAAAGCAGCCATTCCTTGGCGGGCATATGATTGGCCTTTCCAAGACCTTCCCGACGCTTGATTGTTCCCAGTGCATTCTAACCCCTAAAATGGTGGCGGTGCACAATCATCCAAATATCACGATGATGACGCAGACCGAAGTGGCGGATGTGCATGGAAGCCCGGGGGATTATACAATAACACTGAGACACAGCCCGCGATATGTGGATATCGAAAAATGCATATCATGCGGTGCATGTGCCAGGAAATGTCCAACAGGCGCAATATTCCTTCCATTTGCACAGGCAGTCCCGCAGGCATATATGATTGATATGTCAAAATGCAAAAACTGCGGCGCCTGCGTCAAAGTCTGCCCCCGCGATGCCATAAACCTGGATGAGAAAGAAAAGACAGGTTCAGTTTCAATAGGTTCAGTGGCAATTGCTACAGGTTTTGAGCCCATTGACCCGTCGTTTATCGAAGAGTACAATTACCCTGCCCCGAATCTTCTCACAGCAGTGGAATTTGAGGAAATGCTCTCGGCCAAGAGTAAAACAGGAATGAGATTACAAAAAGCGGACGGCTCATTCCCCAACCGCGTGGCTTTCGTTCTGTGCGCGGGAAGCCGGGATTTTACAGGCAGAGGCAGGAAACACTGCTCCAAGGTATGCTGTATCTACTCGCAGAAACAGGCGCAGCTTGTAAAAAAGATGAAAGGGGACGCTGAGGCCTGGATATTCTATATAGATATGAGGTCGGCGGGAAGGAGGTTTGAAGAGTTCTATCATCACACCGCTGAGAAGGGCGTCAATTACGTGCGCGGGAAAGTGGCTGAAATAATACCCAGAGCTGACGGCACTCTCATGGCGCAGTACGAGGATACCAATCTTGGCAGGAAAGGACGAGAGGTCTTTGATATGGTTGTCCTGTGCCCTGCTCTTATCCCGTCAGCCGGAACAAAGGAACTTGCAGATAAACTCGGTGTGCCGCTTGGTGATGATGGTTTTATCGAGGAAAAACATGTCAAGCTTGACCCAGTAAATACACTGAACCAGTCGGTGTTCGCTGCCGGGTGTGTGCTTGGCCCGAAGGATATTCACGATTCGGTGACCGAAGGCATAAGCGCTGCGCATAAGGTTTCCCAGTTCCTCGGGAAAGGCATGATTCTTATCCCGCCGGAGAAGCCACTGATACTTGAGTGTAATGGATGCGGGGAATGTGTGAAAGCATGTCCTTATAATGCGCTTGCCCTTGAAAACGGAAAAGCCGTGCTGTCGCCACTGGCATGCACGGGCTGCGGTATCTGTGTGCCTGCATGCCCGATAAAAGGAATCGAGATAAGGAATTATACAAGAAACCAGTACAAGGCGCAGTTAAAAGCGATATTGACCGAAGAGCCCGGAGTGATTGTGTTCATAGACCCGTTTGCATATGCTGCCGCCGATATAGCAGGCGTTAACCGCAGGCAGTACTCTTCTCTTGTCAGGTTTGTAAATGTCCCGTCCATCCATATCCTTGATGCGGACATTGTCAATGCGGCTTTTGAATATGGTGCCACAGGTGTTTTGCTGATAGAAGGGACGACGGATGAGAAACTCACATCACGTTCGGATGAGTTATACAAGAAGCTCAAAAAAGAGACGCGAAAACATAAAAAACCCTTGAGATATTCCCATATAGAAACGGCGCAGTATGAGAAATTAACCGACCTGCTTAATGTTTTTGCGACACAGGCAGGCATGAAGGCGCAAAAGAAGAATCAGAAAGAAAAAGAGTCAGAAGGAGAAGAATAGGGATTTTACGATTATTAAAATCAATAGATTTCTCCGGAAGTGTGCCTGACCACGCCGCCAACTTTTAATTTTCCATCTTTAAGAATAACAGTTGTCAGTCCCTCTATTATTCCTTCGGTTTCAATGACATCGCCGTCTGCTAATTCCCGCACTATGACTGTATATTTTGTTTTGTTCTTGTATTCTTTAGGCACTCTGACTTCCTTCCATGTGAATCGGTTTTGGAATGGAAAAGAATTGTCTTTATGATAAATAAATTTATTGTAAAATGTGCTCCGATCGGGATTTGAACCCGAGTCTCTGGCTGTCTTTATTTTGGCGCTATTTCACGCTAAAAACTTGAAAGGCCAGAATGATTGGCCTGCTACACTATCGGAGCGCAGTAGGCTTAATATAACACAACCATATTTAATGGTTTGGTAGTCCGTAACTTATCACTCGATATATTTATATAGGACAAAGAAGGGTCTTTAGGATGGTGTCGAAATGCAAGATAAATGTCCAAATTGCGGTGAGCCTCTGGTAACTAAAACTATTAAAAAAGTATTAGCAACAGGCAGTATTGATTATCCAATTTCGCAAATGTGCCCGAAATGCAATTGGAGCAGGGATTTAACAGGCGCAGGCGATGTAGTTTCAAAGCCTGTAACAGAAATACCTATTGCGGCAAAAAAAGAGGTAGTAAAAAATCCCCCTGCGCCGCCAAAGGCCGTATCTCCAAAAGTGCAGCCAAAACCCGGGCCGTCAACCGATATCAACAAAATCATAATAGTAGCGCTGGCAATACTGGTGGTGGGCGGACTTGCATGGGCATTTTTCATGAATCCCGGTGCGCCGGCAAAACCGGTTGAAAACCCGAAGCCAACTGCAACCGCAACAGTTACACAAACCACTGTTCAACCAACAAGCACGCCAGTTATTGTTGAAGTAACCCCGACCGGTAAAAGTATAGCGGTATTTTTAGACAGCGAGAGAGGATTTATTCGCAACATGGACATATCAATCAAACCTGGCGATGAAATCGTCTGGAGAAATACAGGAATAGATACCCTCACTCTTGTTAGCGGTGAAACCCTTTTCGATGCTCAACTGCTGGCAAACGACAAAGAATTTCGTTATTTATTCAAGAAAACCGGAACATATAATTTCTATCTGAAAGGAAATGCAAACCTGAATGGAACTGTTGTCGTAGAACCTTAAACCTGGGTCCAATCGAGCTGGAAACCATCAAGGGTCATGAGTATGATTTTCTGCTTTATGCCCGGAAGTTCATAAGGCAGGTCTTCAAAACCGATGAATAATTCATCGCCTGGATTAATCTCAGGTGGCGAATTGACAACTTTTCCAAAAAAATATTTCTTATTTTCTTTTGAATCGGAAACAACCACGTTTCTCCATCCCTTAGCCTGTGCTACCCGTACAACAGTGCATTTCCTTTTGAATTTTTTTAATGTTTTTTTAATTCCACCGATTTCAGTTTCAGTTGTCTGGACAACATCAATATTATTATCTGCCATTATTGTTTCACCTGAAGATACCTTGATATACCCGTTTTATGTAATAAAGCATACGCATATAAAGAAATACTATCATAGGTGAACCTCATGGGACTACCAGCAACAAAACGCTATTTGATTGAATTACTTCACAAACATAAACTCACATATGAACAGGTCGCCCAATATTCGGGCATAGACACTGAAAGGGTAAAAGCTATCAAGAAGGGAGAGGAACCTACTGATGAAGAAAGACTGAGATTAAGAAACGTGGCATATTCTTTATCCGAGCTTCTCCAGAAAGATACTGGCGAGACAATGGATTAATGTTTTCAATCAAGAATGATTGATACGGAATACATTAATCATCCCCTTTTAAAACCCGATATAGTCGAGAAGAGATTATACCAGCTTGCACTTGCCGGGGAGGCTATCAGGAAATCGACTCTCATCGTTCTTCCTACAGGTCTTGGGAAAACCGTAGTCGCCCTGCTGGTTATGGTTTCACGGCTTCCGAAAGGAAAAGTCCTGCTTCTTTCCCCGACAAAACCGCTTGTTGAACAGCATGCCGCATTTTTTAAAAGTACGCTCAATATTCCGCCTGAAAATATCACGCTGTTCACGGGAAATACGCCTCCCCATAAAAGGGCTGATATGTGGGAGAATGCGCAGCTTGTGGTTTCCACGCCGCAGGTTATTGAGAATGACTTACTCGGTAAAAAAATCAATCTTGAAAAAGTTTCATGCATAATTTTTGATGAAGCGCACAGGGCAACAGGGAATTACTCGTATGTGTATATTGCAGAGAAATACAACGTGCAGAACCATGACCCTCTCGTTCTCGGCATTACGGCAAGCCCGGGAAGCAACCAGGGAAAAATACAGGAAGTGTGTACAAACCTCCATATCAAATCAGTCGAAATGAGGACGGATTCCGACCCTGATGTCAGCCCTTATATTTTTGATAAGGATATCGAGTGGAAGTTTGTACCTATTCCGGTTGAGATAAAAGGATTGAAGCTGTTGATGGACAAAGTCCTTTCGGACAGGTTAAGCAAGCTGCGTGAACTCGGTTTCATTTCAAATTACCAGACAAGGTTGTCAAAAAGGGAAATGCTTGATTTACAGGCGCGGCTCCAGTCGCAGCTTCGTTCATTCCCAGACCAGAAAGTTTACCAGGGAACCTCGCTCCTTGCTGAAGTCTTCAAGGTAAGCCATGCCATCGAGCTCTCGGAAACACAGGGTGCGTCTGCGTTATCGAAATATTTTGAGCGGCTTGAGAACGAGGCAAGATCAAAAAGCGGGAGCAAAGCTGCAAAACGCCTGATGGATGATTTGAGCATGCGCCAGGCAGTGCACCATCTCGGGGGCTGCGACGGGAACAATCCGAAACTCAATGTGGTAAAAGAACTCGTTGCAAAACAGGTGCTTGAGAATCCGCAATCACGGGTTATCGTTTTCACAAACTACAGGGATACGGCTGAACTTGTCGCCAGTTCACTTAAGGAAGTGGAGGGAATAAAACCAGTCAGGTTCGTGGGACAGGCGAGCAGGTACAAGGATACCGGTCTTACCCAGAAACAGCAGGTAGAGATTATCCAGAAATTCAAGGATGGAGAATATAATACGCTTGTGGCTACCTCGGTTGCAGAGGAAGGGCTGGATATACCTTCAACCGACCTTGTGGTGTTTTTCGAGCCAGTCCCTTCGGAGATACGAAGCATCCAGAGAAAAGGAAGGACAGGAAGGAAACATGCCGGTCGCGTCGTTGTCCTGATGGCGAAAGGGTCAAAGGACGAGGCGTATCACTGGAGCAGCAACCGCAAAGAGAAAAACATGTTCAGGACGATGAAAAACCTGGAACTGGAACCGGAAGCCCCAGTGGAAGAGAAACTTCCTGTCGGGGAAGGGAACCTCCAGGATGCGGCAGCCGGGCAGACAAAACTTGTGGATTTCCCGGCGCAGCAAACGCAGGAATCAAAAACCAGCGCCGTTGTTAAAGTCATGGTTGACCAGAGGGAAATCCGCTCCCATGTTGTCCACACGCTTGAGAAACTTGGAACGGATGTAACGTTGACTACACTTGAAGTAGGGGACTATGTGGTCAGCGACAGGGTGGGTATCGAAAGAAAGACCGCAGAAGATTTCCTGAGTACATTGCTTGACGGGAGGGATTTGTTCGGACAGGTATCAGACCTTAAACGCGCGTATGAGCGTCCTTTAATGATTATCGAAGGTGAGGGGATATATACGGCAAGGCGGGTGCATCCCAATGTTATACGCGGGGTGCTTGCCGCTATTACAATTGACTTCGGGATCCCCATCATCTTCAGCAGGGATGAAGAGGATACTGCGGCGCTGATTAGCGTTATAGCGAAAAGGGAACAGGTGGATTCAAAGCGGGAAATTAACCTTCACGGCAAAAAAACAGCTTCCACTCTTCCGGAACAGCAGGAATATCTTGTATCAGCCATTTCCGAGATAGGACCTGTTGTGGCGAGGAACCTGCTACGGCATTTTGGCACCGTAGAACGGATTATGGCAGCATCGCGCGAAGAGCTTATGAAAGTCGAACTTGTGGGACCAAAGACTGCGGACAGGATAAGGGAAGTCGTGGGCGGGGAGTATAAAGGATAAAAATTCGTCTGATTTTTAAAATTCCAAAGTCGCTATCATCTTCCAATCATACGAAATCAAAGTTCGTTATGCAGGCCATGTCATAGTACGGAGTTATAGTAAATTGTAGTTATATTTTTTCAAAACTAAATTCTTGTTTGTAATTCTTCATTGTAATTTTTAATAAATTTCTAAATTGAGATATCCGCTTGTGTAACTCTTCAATATCTTCCAAATCAGCCTTCAAAAAGTTACACGGTATTACTAAACCCCAAGGAGGTACATTCGACTTCTCAGCTATTTGATATACAACTTTGTCCATAATTCCTTTTGTATGAACCCAATCTTTAGAAAGTTTCCCCCATAGTTTAATGGAACACTCATTAAAGCCAAGCTCTTTATCAAACTCGTTCATGAAGTCATATTCTCTTTTTGATATTGTCTTACCATTCTTCGATTTCGTCTCTTTTTCTAATAATTCGAGTTTTTCTTGGAAAAAAGTACTATCTGGATATTTTAAATCTGCGAGATAGCATTTCGCAAGCGATTCGAGCATCAGCCTAAGCTCCATAAAACATACAACTATGTTTCCAGCTAATAAATCCACATAAATCGCATAACTCAATGGCATAAGCATATGGATAGTGAAAAAAGCCATCGTAGATTTAGCCCAATTTTCTTCACCTTTTTTCGCAAAAAAACTCATATAATCTACAGAATCGTTCATTAGTTCTGAGACTTCATTGTTTGTTTCCTTGGCAAATTTTTTAAGAAAATCATCATTCTCTCTCATCACATTCTTGATAAAATCTGGATACTTAGTACCCTCAGACAAGTTATTATTCCTCTTTTTTTCCATTTAAAATTTTATATTATCTCATTATCATTTAAAACTACTACTTACCTTGAAATTTCCGCCTGATTTTTGTTTGCTGTATATTTGAAAAAGTTTCGCCGGATTACATCGAAAACTATTACTCCCTCAGCCGTCATACAATCTATTAGGAGAGGTTTAGGAATGATATTGCTTAAAATCTGGATATATATCGGGAGGGCATGATATATGAACCAAAATGAAATGAAAGAAGCTCCGCCGGGACTTGCGCTAAGGGTCGCTTTATCCATAATAGTTCTATTTGGCGGGTTGATATTTGCAATAATTTACGTTGCATTCTTCACCGCGTCACTCAGCACCTTTCAAAAAATCGCCGTTATCGTTGTCGTCATTCTTGCAATGATAGCCTTATTGAGTTTGATGTGGGCATCCTGGGGCATGAAGTATGGCATGAAAGAAAAATGTCGTGAATAAGGGCAAAGATTTTATCTTATCACGCTGTTATTGAGCCACCCGAAGGGATAGTAGGGTAGCCTGGTCCATCCTTGAGCGTTTGGGACGCTTAGACCGCGGTTCAAATCCGCGCTATCCCATTTAAGTTCTTCATGAGTGAGACTTTTTATTTTTTTAGGTTAATAACCACAGAGCACACGGAGAGCACAGAGAGTTGCGTTTTTACTCTGTGTCCTCTGTGCTCTCTGTGGTTTCAAATCCAGAAAATTTCTTCCATGCAAACTTTCTTATGGCAGGCAAATCAAATAACCATCAAGGAGGTTGGAAAGTATGATAATCAAAAATCACGAAAGAATACATGCTGACGAAGAAAACCTGTGCAAAAAATGCATCAGTGAACTGGAGGACCTGTACAGTTACCTTAAGCTTTCAGGAGAAGAACTTGACCTCCTGGATATGCCAAGGCGTTCGTTCACGGTTCATTTCCCTGTACAACTGGACTCAGGGAAAACAAAAATGTTTCTGGGGTACAGGGTACAATATAATGATGCAAGAGGTCCAGCCAAAGGCGGCATAAGGTTTCATCCTGAATTGACACTTGACGATGTCAGGGATTTGGCTTTCCTGATGACGCTCAAATGCGCTGTTGTAAACATACCATTTGGAGGCTCAAAGGGCGGCGTAGTGGTCAATCCCAAGGAACTGAGCAGGCATGAGCTTGAAAGACTTACCCGGAGTTATATCCGCGCCATCTCCGACTACATAGGGCCTTACAAGGATATCCCGGCGCCTGATGTTTATACAGATGAAAAAATCATGGCCTGGATACTGGATGAATATGAGAGGATAAAAGGCGAACATACGCCTGCCATGGTGACAGGGAAACCAATTGAACTCGGCGGAAGCAAAGGGCGCAGCTATTCCACTTCGCTTGGCGGGATACTTGTTCTTGAAGAAGCCCTGAAAAAGAGGGGAATCAGGAAACAGGAAGTCAATATCGCTATACAAGGGTTTGGGAATGTTGGTGAAAATGCCGCCCGGATACTCCATGAGAGAGGATATAAGATCATAGCGGTTAGCGACTCAAAAGGCGGGATCATTACGGAAGGCGGTCTTGATATACCTGCTGTGATGAAGCATAAGGAACAATCAGGAAGCGTCGTTGATTTTGCGGGGAGTAAAAACATATCAAATGAGGAATTGCTTATCAGTGATTGCGATATCCTGATTCCTGCTGCGCTTTCCGAACAGCTCAATGAGAGAAATGCAGCAGATGTGAAAGCAAAAATAGTCCTGGAACTTGCCAATGCGCCGACAACGATAGAGGCTGATACTGTTTTTTCAGATAAGAAAATAATGCTCATACCCGATATACTCGCCAATGCGGGCGGCGTGGTCGTGAGTTATTTTGAGTGGAGCCAGAACCTGAATAATGATTACTGGGAGGAAGATAAAGTCCTTGAAAAGCTTGAAAAAGTCATGGTAACTTCATTCAATGACGTAAATGCATTGTGCCAGGAAGAGAATTGCAGCATGAGGACGGCGGCGTACCAGCTTGCAGTGAAAAGAATACTGTACGCAGAAAGGCTGCGCGGGAACCTATAATCGTGCTTTTGCACTCGCCATGATAAAATCGCGGACAAGCTTTGCGCCAAGAAGGGCGGTATTGCCTGAATCATAAGCAGGCGCTATTTCGACAAGGTCGAATCCCACTATATCTGGCGCAAGGCAGGAGATTACAGCCCTCACGTCGCGCGGCGTTATCCCATAAGGTTCAGGCGTCCCGAGCGCAGGCGCGTATGCGGGGTCTATCGCATCCATGTCTATGGAAAGATAAACAGGACCCTTGATATAATCCCGGATCCCGGAGACTATCTTTTCGATGCCCTCCGCTTCCACATCATCGGCAGAAAACACTTTAATCCCGTTCTCTTTGACATAGTCATACTCTTCACGCGTCCCGCTCCTTATTCCGATTGAAACGTATCTTTGGGTTACATTTTCAAGAATATGTCTTGAGATGCATGCATGGCTGTTTCGTTCTCCGTGGAATTCTTCCCTCAAATCCATGTGAGCATCAAGAACAACGAATCCAATATCGGGATATTTATTCCGGCATGCCTTAACGAACGGGTAGGTAAGTGAATGTTCCCCGCCAAGCATTATCGGGATTTTTCCATCTTTAACATAATTCCCGGCATGAGCTGAGATCATCTCAAGAGTGGAATCTATATCCTTCGCCACATCAAGGTCGCCAGCATCATGGATATCCGCATCCGCAAGGTCAAAATCAAAAAAGCTGCTGTAGGTCTCGAAATTGTATGAGGCATCTCTTATTTCCTGCGGCGCGAGACTGCTTCCCAGCCTGAAGCTTGAGGTGCCGTCAAAGGGTACGCCGCAGATTACGTATCTGGCTTTTATATAGTCAGAGTTTGCATCTGCAAAAAGAGTATTTTGCATTCAGGTACGCATGTCTATTTTCATTTTCCCCATCGAGTTCAAATAAGATATATCTTTTCCTGCCTCTATTTTGCCTTTCAGGTCTTCAGGTATTTTAAGTTCAAGCGTGGCATAATCGGCGTTATCCATTATCTGGACAACATCGCCCTTTACTGATAATACCTGCCCGTTTTTCCTTTCTACAAGCGGGACGTATATCTTATCCGTAACCGGTGCTACGATTGAACGCTTGGAATTGTCAAATATGCCGATAGCATCAATCCTGGCCTTTGCCGAGCCGTGTTTTCCGGTTTTTGCATGAGAAATACTTTTAATGACACAGGGTTCTTCGTCTATCAAGACATATTTTCCTTCTTTTAACGTCCGTACTTCAACTTGTTCCTTCATTGCGATTCTCCTTGCTCCATGACAGCTTATTATATAATAAATATGTCGATGATAAATCAGAGATTTATTAACTTGTTTTGAAAAACCAAAGATAGCGCAGAGGACACTGAGAAAGGCAACAGTTAGTTCTTAAGCATACTCTTTCTCAGCTTACACTTTCTACACATTGTCTGCAGATTCTCAAAAACTGTATCTCCGCCTTTTGAGAAAGGTTTTATATGGTCAATCTGTGGATATTTAGTTGAACCGCACATAACGCATTTATAACCATCTCTTTCAAGTACCTTTTGTCTTAATTCAGGTGGTACAGCCTGGATATCCTTTGGGTCTTTTTGTTTTTTTTGTTCATAATCAGGACTAATCGATATGTTTAGGTATTTTTCGGGGTTAAGAATCTTATCACAGGATAAGTCAACCTCTTTTTTGAAGGCTTCATAATTATTGTTAAAAAGCTGCTTCCACATTGGATTTTCGAATTGCTCTTTTAAATAATCTCTTATAGAAACCAAATCAAGTTTTCTCTCTATTATGTCTAAAGCAATTTTGTCGATGTCAGATTTATCTCTTTCTTCATTAGTTGGCATTCATTTTCCGCTATTCAACAACTAAGCCTATCTATATATATTTTTTTCAAAAAATACCGAAGATTGCGCCCGCCATAAAGGGAACAAAATAATCGCATAACTATATCACACCAAACAAATATTAAGCCGAATAATGTCCCTCTTTAATTCCAGGTTCTATGATTTCAATGTCCATCAGGACTCAAGC
>JAPMTY010000132.1 GCA_026552835.1 Candidatus Methanoperedens sp. | reverse complement strand
TATGATTTGATTGTCATGGATATAATGATGCCAGGAATGGACGGCATCGAAGCGGCCAGAATAATAAAAAGTAAGCCTCGGTATGAGAAAACGCCTGTAATAGCCTTAACTGCATATGCCATGAAAGGAGACAGGGAAAGACTTATTGAAGTGGGTTTTGATGATTATATTCCCAAACCCATAGATGTACCGGAATTCATGAGAATAATAGGGAAATACAAGGTGTGAATATGGAAACCAGAAGTAGTGAACCCGTGGAATTGGAAGGGAATTTAAAAGAACATGAGCGGGAAGAGACGCCTAAAGATATTATTCTATCCCGTGCTTCCGTTCAAATCCTGATTCTCATAATTCTTTCCATATTAGCTTCTGAGATATTTATTGTGGCGCTGAGTTATTTTCGTCCATCCTTCCCTACGTGGCTGGACGATATAATCTTCAATCCTATCCTCCTGCTTTTTCTGCTCTCCCCGTTTACAGGCTCGGAAACCGAACTATCTTTTGTTATATTCAATCCCACCCTGTTTGCCATCATCCTGATGCCGGTGGTTTACGTATTTTTGTTCCGCCCGTGGATAAAACGTGCAGCCGGGAGGAAAAGAGCAGAAGAGATGCGCATTAAAAGAGAACGCATCGAGTATGCACGCAAAGTCAAGAACGAGTATTTAATCAATTTGAGCCACGAACTGCGCACTCATTTGAATTCAATCATTGGCTTTTCAGAACTTATGAAACAGAAGATAACCGGTGAATTGAATGCAAAACAGAACGACTACGTCAGCAATATTCACTCAAGTGGAAAGACGCTGCTTGCCATTATCAGTGATCTCGTTGACCTGAATAAGATAGAATCGGGAAAAGTAGAACTGGTTGTCGAGAAAATATCCATGCCTGAAACAATAACTGAATGCATCGGTCCCATACAGGAAAAAGCTGCAAAGCAAAATATCCTCATCAAAAAAGAATTTGACCCTGATGTGGAACATATCGAAACAGACAAACACATTTTCAAGCAGATTTTAAGCAACCTGCTGGATAATGCCGTGAAATTCAGCAAGGAAGCGGGGGGGGTTGTAACCGTAGCGACCAAAAAAGAGGGCGATATGGCGAAGATTTCCGTCTCGGATACAGGCGCAGGCATCATGGAAAAAGATATGAACAAACTATTTACCCCATTCCCTCACATCGAATCCGGCTTGACCAGAAAATCCGACGGAACAGGGATCGGGCTTGCAATTTCCAAGAACCTGGTTGAACTGTGCGGAGGCAATATCCGGGCCGAGAGCGAGTTTGGTGAAGGCAGTACGTTTACCTTTTTATTACCGCTGAAAACCGAAAAAAATACCGTAAAATAAATGAAAAAATCCTGAAGGATTTTCGCCATGAAATTAAGGTATGTATGATGAAAAAGTTGTTTGTTTTTTTGGTTCTGACTGCGATATTTGCAGGATGTGTTGAACCACCGGGCATTAAAGAACAAATACCGGAAAACACAAACAAAAGCCAGGGAATATCGGATAATGCAATCAGGTTATATGATGATTATAAATTGAAATTAGACCTGGTAGCGGAAATCCAACAGCGTACAGATGCTCAAGGGACAGAGGCGCCTGTAGAGAATTATATCGAATGGGAGCGCAGGAACAACGAAGGCATAGAAGCGGGGGAGAGGCTTGCAACATATATTATAGAACACAGGGATGTATTAAGCCAATACTGGACTTCGGATATACTGGTTTTAATTGCTAAAAACAAGGTCACATTTGAAAGGGATAACCAGGGCATAGAACAGAAAATTTATTCGCTCGAACATCCGCAAAAGATGTATGGATGGAGAATCGATTATTACGGCAGGGAGGGAAGCAGGGATTTAGGAGTATTAACATTCGCAAACAAGGGTAAGAACTTATCAAACGTGAAGTTCAGGTTTGATTTTTATATATCAAGCGGGACTCTATATTCGGAAGAATCTATTCCGATGGGAGATATTGCTTCTGGTGAAACGGTTCGAAAGAAAGTTTCCTTACCGGGCAGGTACATAGGGGAAGAAACATGGAGCCGGGAAAAAGTCTCTCTCTATGTAAATGGGAGCATCAAAGAAATAATGGTCTATGAAAATGATGAATGGAGAGACGAGCAAATAAATAGTACAGGTTAACTTTTTTCTATGTAGAAATTTCTACGGGGATTTTATCGTTATTTCAAATCCCTGGCTCCTGGTTGTGATCTTTCGGCCCTTGGCTTCGAATTCATAATATTCGGCAGTTGCAGCAGGAAATATGATGGGCTTTTTGGAATCTATTCTAAGAATATAGTTGAAGCTTGCATTCCTTGTTGCTTCCAGAACCCCTTCAAACCCTGTGCTGCCGCCAATAAGAGTTACGTTATCCGGCAGTGAGTCCCTGACAGTCACTTTTGTGTATGCATTTCCTGTATTTTCAGCAATTACCGTTACATTCACAGTATCACCGGGCTTTACAAAAGAAACATCTGTCTTTTTCGTGAGTACAACCTTTGGCCCAAACACTACAATCCTTGGCTGGTTTGATTGTGTGCTGTATGATTTATTATTAATTGTGAACCCTGCAGTAGCTGCGGGAAATATTATTCCTTTGCCCGGCTCAAACGGTCTTACTTGATAGCGGTATTGCCACTCCCAACCTGCAGGAATATCAACTACCCAGTAAAGTGACTGGTTGATGAGGAATTCAAAACCGCCAGGGAGAGAATCCGTAATACTTACATTTTTAAGATCGTACGTTCCATTGTTTTCTACTGACAATGAAACGCTGGTATAATCCTTCAAATACATCGTGTCAACCGTACTCTTCCTTATGGAAAGAATCGGCTGGGGCTCACCAAAGAGTTTGGAGCTCAAAAAAATATACGCGTTGCTAAGCTCTTCATACACAGTGTTAAGAGGTTCAAGTAATGGTGGTGTTACAGCAGGCTCAGGCGTTGGTGGCAGTATTGTAATCCGGGGTGTCGGCTCTGCGGGAGTTATCGTTACAGCAGGCGTTGGTGTTGCGTTGGTTGGTATAGGAGTTTTCTTGGCGGATTTCAGCTGTAGTTCTACTTCCTGGCTCTTCGTGCTTATCTTTCTACCAGAAGATCCGAGTTCATAATAGTCAGCAATCGCAGCAGGGAGTGTGATTGGCTCTTTTGAGTCTATTCTAAGGGTGTACTTGAAACTCACGTTCATCGTTGCTTCCAGAAATCCTCCAAACGTTGTACTGCCGCCGATAAGGGTCGCTTTATCCGGAAGTGTGTCCGTGATAGTAACTCTTGTTAGGGTACTTCCTGTATTTTCAGCGACAACAGTCACAGTCACAGTATCGCCCGGGTTGAACTCTGAAACATCCGTCTTTTTCGTAAGGATAATCTTTGGCCCGTACACTACAATCTTCGGCTGGTTTGACCGCACGCTATAAGATTCGCTCCTTATTTCGAACTCTGCAGTTGCTGCAGGGAATACAATACCTTCTTTGTTTGGCTCCACGGGTCTTACCAGATAATGGTAGTTCCATTCCTCATTGACGGGAATATCAACAACCCAGTGCAGCGATTGGTTGCCGAGGAGTTTAAAACTGTCCGGAAGGGAATCTGTAATATTCACATTTTTAGCATCGAGCCTTCCGTTGTTTTTTACAGATAATGAAATGATGGTGTAATCCTTCAAGTACATCTTTCCAACAGTGCTTTTCGTTAGGGAGAGAATCACGGGAAGCTCGGCTGCCATTGAAATGCTTTTTATGGATGTCGCCATATATGGAATATCCATAACATCATATCCGCTGACGTTTGCTGATATGCCAAACATCTTCTGTTCTGTAAGAATGGGTGACGCGAATGTAATGGTCTCGGTGATGGATTCCCCTATTTTAATTCTATCATAATGATATTTTAAACTTCCCCTGTTTATCGGAAGTCCCGTGTCAACAACCATATCGACATTAACTGCATCAGCCGAACCTGTATTTTCCAGGTTTACAGTTGCAACAATGTCTGTGGTGTATGAGGATACGTATTGATCTTTGTCTGTCTGTATCGATACCGCAAGGCTTGGAGTGCCTCTTGTATCCAGTTCTATTACAGCCCAGGGCGCATAACTTTCAAAAATCCACTCTTTTGCATTTTGAGCAGGGAGTTCATTCGGTGTAACTTTCAATTCACCGTCAGGTGTAATATACGATTCTGCCAGCCGGAGAGCAACAGCGCCTATGAAACTGCCATTTTTCGATATGTTCAGCGCCACGAAAGGCTCAACAGGCTCTTCGGGTTCTGGTTTGTATTTAGCCGATTCCACAGGGGCCGGAAATGTTGTGACTTCTATGGAATACCCCCCGTATGTAAGCGTCTCGCCGCGCATGAGCTTGCCTGAAACGCCCTCTTTCCATTGTAGTTGTGAACTATCAAATGTTTGGGTAAAGTCAACCCCCACTAAAACCAAAACTATCACAAATCCCAACATCAAACCTTTTTTTCCCTCATTGAAAGAGAAAATATTTTTTAATAACATTATTGGATTACTTTGGTCATGTTGCTCACCCTTCATCGTCTTCACCAAACTCCCGATTTTTGTCCGATGGCAGGCAGACAGCCTTTATTTTTCATCGTTTGCTTCTCTGGATGAATACATCCATAGCGGTTTCTTTTCACTGCCTACATTGCGGCGTTTGATTTTATTCATCTCAAGCAGGATTTTTACGAGATTTTCTGCAGTTGACGTACTGCAATCAAGACTATCGCATATTTCACGCAGCATTTTTTCATGACCATCGAGCAAGGTTAAGACCTGCCCGGTAGTGAATTTCTTTTGATATTGATGCTGTAAGTGCATCATATCACCCCAATTAATAGGCGGCACATTCACACTTAAGCTTTACGCTCTGAAGCTTTGCGCATAAATGTGTTTCACTGGATTTTGGTTCAATTTGAACAAAATGCCGGAAGAAGCCTGGCGAAATAATATCCATACTCTACAAAAATATATAGTATGCGAAATTATTTATGTCATTAGACTAATATATATTTCATATAAGATTGTATTTGTTTGAGAACGGGAAGGGAAATTAGAAGATTCTGCTGATAATTGAAAATAGAATAGATATCAGCAGCTAAAAAACGGGGGCATCTCGAACAAAGTCGGAGGTTAGCATATGAAAGGGATTTACAAACTTGGGGCTGTCGTTTTAGTTTTACTTGTATTAACAACAACCGCATCGGCATTTACTGAAATCGGAAACAACATAACTGTTGCGAATAACGTCACAGCGCAGAACTTTTTAGGTTATTTAAATTGGGCATATTTATTAGGAATTCCAACGGATTTTCCGAACTCTACGGTTGCAGATTACAATGGTAACTTCCCGAACAGCACGATAAGCAGTTACAGCAACAATTTCCCGAATACCTCCCTTCCGAACTACCTGTTAATCAACACTTACAGTGGTAATTTCCCAAATAGCACTTTAGCAGGCTATGGCAACAACTTCCCGAATAGTTCTTTGCCAAATTACCTGTTGATTTCAACTTATGGTGGAAACTTCCCGAACAATTCTTTGATTAATTACCTTCCAATCGCAACCTATGACGGTAATTTCCCGAATAGCACCTTGGTGGGCTATGGCAATAACTTCCCGAACAACACGATAAGCGGTTACAACAACAACTTCCCGAATACCTCCCTTCCGAACTACCTGTTAATCAACACTTACAGTGGTAATTTCCCAAATAGCACTTTAGCAGGCTATGGCAACAACTTCCCGAATAGTTCTTTGCCAAATTATCTCTTGATTTCAACCTACGGTG
>JAPMTY010000130.1 GCA_026552835.1 Candidatus Methanoperedens sp. | reverse complement strand
GACTTATCTTTCAAGTCCGCTTTTCTGTCCTGTAACTCATTTAACAACCTATAGTCCTCCTTTTCCAACACCAGTTGGGGGTTATGCATTTCATAATGCACTGTACAGTCCCGGATAACCCGGAACAGCCTTTCGGCATCACTCGGACTCGTTATACCTTGATAGGAGATTCTAAATTCATAATCACTTGAATCCTAAAAACAATCCTGAAATTATTATGTTTTAGACTGCTCCGATTCACTGTATAAAGAGTGAATGATTTCTCCTCATTCTATCACATGCCTTTTAACCTTTTCGGACAAAAAAATGAATTTGTAGAGTACGAAGTAAAAGTATTATTTTGCCTTGATTTCCATGCTTAAAATATATAATCGCAACTGCCTGAATAAAAAAATCAAAAAAAATTAATACGCGGACAGCCCCTGGAGAGAGGACAGCCGCTGGATGCGTTTTAGCATGTTTGGATGGGTGCTCAGTATTTCCATTATCTTATCAGTAGTTTTTACTTTAATTGGCTTTGTCTGAAGCGCCCTCAATTCATTCGCATCGATTGTTCCGCTTCCGTCAAGGTCAATCTGGGACAATTCCCGGATTTCACTGCCGGCGCGCGAAGGGTCGGTTGCGAAAAACGCTTTCATGCCTTCGACCTGTTTTAAAGAATCTTTTGATACTCTTGCACTGCCATAGACGAGTTTGTAAAGAGCTGAAGCAAGGTAATGAGGCTGGTTCCCGAGCCTGACCGAACCCTCATCCGCATAATATTCCCTGATTCTCGAAACGTACAGTACAAGGAGGTTTGTAATCAGATATATTACGAATGCCACTATCCCGATAAGGACGTTGTTCCCGCGGTCCCTGCCGCCTGAGAATAACTGGTTCCAAGCAAAATACCAGCATATCATGGGAATCACGCTTATCATCGTTATTACTGCCACGTCCTTATTTTTCAGATGGGACATCTCATGGCCAAGAACTGCCCTCAGTTCTTTTTCTGTGAGAAGGTTCATAATACCTTCAGTGACACACACGCGCCCGTCGCTTGCCCATCTTCCGAATGCGAAAGCATTGGGTATTGGTATCCTGGCAATGCCTATTCTGGGTTTTGGTATCCCTGCATCCCTTGCAAGTTCCGTCACCATCCTGTGGAGCGCCGGTTGTTCCTGTTCGCTGACGTAATGCACTCCCATAGACCATTCGACCATTTTCGGACCAATCATATATTGGAAGAACATGATAGCCGATGCCAGAATTCCATAAAATAAAAATCCACTTATCCCCATATAGGTAGCTGCAAATGCTACAAGACCGTAGACTATTGCAAACATTACTGCCATTACGAGATATAATCTTAATTTAAGCCACATATTTTTTTGTCACCTTTCTCTCTCTTAGAATAAATATCTTAGATAAATACTTTATCAACCTTATTGCGCGCAGACGAAAGTGCAGCACTTCCTGCTATTTCAGCGGCAAAGCGGTCAGCCCTGCTTTCAAGTTCGGATTCCGATGATGAAAAGGCCATTAACGCATGCCTCATAAAGTACGGCGCTCCTGTATTCTGCCGGATATGCCATGCTTCATGCGCCAAAACAGCTTTTAACTCATTATCATCCAGCATCTCAAGAAGTCCAATCGAGACGAAAATCGACCGCCCGGCTGCAAAAGCCCTGGGTATTGCAGAATCAAAATAATAGACCCTGGCGGTTACGAACCTGCCTACAAAATCCTCTACCCATTCCATCATGCTGGCCGCCGGTTTTGCATCAAGGCGCTTGATCAATATCCTGTCATAGTACCGCAGAACCCCGAATATTAATACTGTGGAAATAACCAAATAAGCCAGAGAAACATAAAGGGTTAGCATTTCACTGCATTTCATGAGGTAAAATGTGGCTACTATTGCCATCAGGCTCAGGATTTGGGCTGAAACGAATGTCATAAGCCTCTGTTTCGGTTTTTTGAGCATAATGCTCGCTGAAAGCAAAGAGATTGAAATAACAACCAAAAGCGCTATAATAGGAGCAAAATCCGACAGCTTCAGGCAAATCCCGATGCAGTTTAGTTCAGCCGATATATTCATTTTTTATCACTGTATTTTGAGAAATTCTCGCGCGCAAGGGGCCCGAATGCATCTACAAGACTATCCAATATCTTGGTGGTTATTTCTGTTGCAGCCTCTTCCTCTGAAAAAGCGGGTTCGTACACATACCTTACCCTGCCATTCACGCTCTCCGTACGCCGTGTCGTATATCCTGCCTTGACCAGCCTGTCAAGCGTTCCCGCAACGCTCGTTAATGGAACATTTGTTTTTTCAGTAAGCTCTGAAGTGGTCATTTCTCCCCCGCTCCATAAAGCCCGCAGTATTGCCGCTTCAATCGGGCTAAAGAATTTAGTGAGCCCATCGTTTGAAATGTTTATCTGATCAAGCTTAACCATGAGTTTTACAATTGACGTAAAGGATATTAAAGATTGTGGACGTTCTTTTTAATTCTGGACTTTCCACCTGACGAGAACCCCATCCTCCAGTTTCTCGCAGGAAATGAGCGAAAGACTGTAAAAATCGCTCATGAATCCCTCACCATCCACAAGCGTGGGTGCTGTTTTGCCCCCGATAATGATGTTGCCGATAAAAGTATAAATCTCATCCACAAGTCCCGCTGATACAAGCCCCCAGTTCAATGTCGCTCCGCCCTCAACCATCAGGCGGTTGATGCCGCGCGCTTTTAATTCAAAAAGGAGCTTTCCAAGGTCAACGCTTTTTTCACCTGAAATAATAATTTCAGCATGTTCCGAAAGCTGCTTTACTTTTTTCTCCGGCGCCGATTCTGTCACGACAAATATCTTTTTCCCCTCACCTTTCTTGAAAATATCGGCATCTATGGACGTTCTTGCTAAGCTGTCCACCACGATTCTTACAGGATTCTCATCTTTCCCGTCTTTACGCCTCTTTTCCCTGCGTTCTTTTGATTTTACGGTGAGGCTCGGGTTATCCGAAAGCACTGTCCCAATCCCAACCATCACGGCATCGGATGACGCCCTCAGTTCATCCATGCGGTCAAAATCAAGGCTTCCTGAAATCCTCGTCTGCTTTCGCTCTATCGTTGCGATTTTCCCGTCCGCACTCATGGCAGCGTTGATGAATACGAATGGTCGTTCGGCTGGCATTACTCTTTCTTTAACTTCATGGCTGAAATATCTAAGCTTTAACGAAAAGCTGAAATGCTATTAGTCATATTAACCGACTTATCCGGTGATAACAGTGAAAATACTTGTAAGCGACCCTATATCCGATCAGGGCATCGAAATATTAAAAAAAGAATTTGATGTTGATATTGCAACAGGACTTCCTCCTGCTGAATTAATTAAACGCATAGGAAATTATGAAGCCCTCATCGTCCGCAGTGAAACCCAGGTGACAAAAGACGTCATTAATGCGGGCAAGAAACTCAAAATTATAGGCCGCGCCGGCGTTGGCGTGGATAATATTGATGTTAATACAGCGACAGAAAAGGGAATTATCGTAGTGAATGCGCCCGAAGGCAACACCATCTCCGCAGCCGAGCACACAATAGCCATGATGATGGCGATGTCAAGGAATATCCCCCAGGCGAATGCCTCGTTAAAGAGCAAGAAATGGGACCGGAAAAAGTTCATGGGCGTTGAGGTTCGCGGAAAGGTGCTGGGAGTTGTCGGCCTTGGGAGAATCGGGGCAGAAGTGTCAAAAAGGGCGCAGGGAATGGAGATGAAAATCCTTGCTTATGATCCGTTCATATCGCAGGAGAGAGCCGCTGAACTCGGAGTTGAGCTGACAACGGTAGAGGATATTGTCAGGCGTGCCGATTATATTACCGTGCATACACCTCTTACCAAAGAGACAAAAGACCTTATCAGCAGCAAGGAATTTGCGATCGCGAAAAAAGGTGTGCGGCTTATTAATTGCGCACGAGGTGGTATAATTAACGAAGAGGCGCTTGCACAAGCTGTTAAAGACGGAATCGTAAGCGGCGCAGCAATCGATGTTTTCACCAAGGAGCCGCCATTTGAAAATCCGCTCCTTGAACTTGACCGCGTTATCATGACACCGCACCTTGGCGCATCGACAGAGGAAGCTCAGATTAATGTGGCAGTTTCGGTAGCCGAACAGATAGTTAATGCCTTGAAAGGCCTTCCTGTGAAAAACGCCATTAACATGCCTTATGTCAAACCCGACGTTATGCAGATAATCGAGCCGTATCTGCCTCTTGCTGAAAAGATGGGAAAGCTTGGCACGCAGCTCATGGGCAATTATGAAAAGGTGGAAATAACCTACAGCGGTGAAATCGCAGATAAGAATCTGGCGCCCATAACGCTTGCACTGTTGAAGGGGCTGCTTGAACCCGTGCTCGGGTCGGCTGTGAATTATGTGAACGCTCCCACGATTGCGAAAGAGCGCAAGATAAAAATCACAGAGAGCAAATCAAAGACTTCTGAAGGTTATCCAAGCCAGATATCTGTCAAATTAAGCAAGAAATCCTATGAAAAATTAGTGAGCGGCTCCATTATAGGTAAGGAACCGCGTATTATTCAGATAGACTCTTACCGCATTGATATAGTCCCAACCGGCTATATGATAGTGGCTAAACATGAAGACCATCCCAATATCATAGGACCGTGCTGCATGATACTCGGGAAGAACAATATCAATATCGCGGGAATGCAGGTGGGCAGGCTAAAAATGGGAGGCGAAGCAATAATGGTGCTCAATGTAGATAGCGAAGTGGATGACGGGATTCTTGATGAGATAAGGGCTGTTGAGGGCATAATCGATGCAAAATTAGTGGTTTTATAAGTTATGAAAAAAAAAGCTCTTGAAATCATTCTATCCATTGCTTCTGTGGCGGTATTTATTATTTTAATTGCTGCTGTAACGCTTATAATACCGGCATCGCCCGGTTATGGCTATGCGGCAGCTTTACTGGTATTTCTTGTAATTATGGGAACCGTGGGATTAAAACTTGCTGAAATCCCGGATAAGTGATATGGTAAAGCTCATTGTCATCAACAACTACGGGCAAACATGCCACCTTATTCACCGCGCCGTGAGAGACCTTGAGCAGGAAGCAGAGCTGATGAAGAACACTTCTACCATAGAAGAAATACTCGCAAAAGAACCCGATGGGCTTATTCTCAGCGGCGGTCCAACGCTTGAGCGCGCCGGTAATTGCAGCCTGTATGTCAAAGAACTTGACCTGCCAATTCTCGGCATCTGCCTCGGCCACCAGGTTATGGCGCAGGCTTACGGAGGCGCTGTAGGCAAAGGCACTTATGGTGGTTATGCTGCAGTCGAGATAGAAGTAATCGAGGAAAATGATATTCTAAAAGGCATTGGTCCAAGAACAAAAGTGTGGGCGTCACATGCGGATGAGGTGTGCTCCCTCCCGCCGGATTTTATAAAACTTGCCCGCTCCGGCATCTGCGAAGTTGAAGCTATGAAACACAGGACAAAACCGCTGTACGGCGTCCAGTGGCATCCCGAAGTCTCTCATACCGAGCGGGGAAACGACCTTCTCAGGAATTTTTTTGATGTTTGCCTGAACTACCGGCCAACTGCATGACTGCATAACCCAGTAAAGCAAAGAATGCTCCCGCTACCATAACTGCCTTGAAACCATAATATTGAAGGATAATACCGCCTACAAGCGAACCTATTATTGTTGCAAATGCAATCGATGTGTTGAGCAATCCTGCTGCAGCGCCTTTTTCCTCGTTTGTTTCAATCAGCTCACGCATTGAACCAACGTACAGAAAGGAATATGAAAAGGCAATCAATACCATTCCAACAACAGACTGGTAGTAAATCGTGAGCGGTATGAGTGCAATAAAAGCAGCGGCTGATAGCAAATCCCCAGCATGAATGAGAGATGCGGTTTTATAATTGTCAAGCCTTCTCATGATGAAAAATTGCATGGTCGGATTCAATGAATAAATTATCCCGACCCACAAATCATTTGCCCCAAGGCTCAAAAGATATAGTGGAAAAACCACCCATACATTGTTTGCCCCAATTTGTCGCAGGAAAAATCCAAAATATATGTTCCAGTTCTTTTTCAGGATATCTTTGGAAAAATAATCTGTTTTCTTTTTTGTACGTACTCCTATATCTGGCGTAACTGGCAGCGTCAATGTGATTAAGAAGGACGCAGCAAACAGCAAAGATGCAATGGAAAAAATCTGCCAATAAACTGCGATTATTCCCGCAAGCAGATTCCCCACAGCCCAGCCCAGGGGCATGAAAGAGCTGAACTTCCCGATGCTGCGCCTTAAGTTGTAAACATAGAGCATAAGTACCGCGGGATAAACCCCAACGCTGAAGCCGGCAAGGGCGCGAATTACAGCAAGGCTGAGCGGGTCGTACGCAAAAACCTGGAGGAAAAAAGTCACGGCTGCACTTGCGAAACCTGCATACAACAGCGTCTTTGGCGGATATGAATCCGCTGCCCTGCTGAAGATATATGTTGAAATGAATAACGCTGCGCCGTAAACTGCCCCAATTATACCAATCTCCGTACCCGAGGCGCCCATGTTCTGTGCAAGTACGGGTATGAAAAGGCTGGACATCATCACGGCTGTATTGATAAAAAACTGGACAGCGTTGAGTCTCATCAAGAGTTTAATGAAAAGATATGTATTTAAGGAATACAGGTTGAACTACGGTAAACCATGAACTCTCTTGACTGGACAGAAAAATACCGCCCGCAGACACTTTCTGAGGTAGTGGGGCACAATAAGGCAGTTGAGGAGCTTAAAAAATGGGCAGAGGCGTGGGTGCATGGGACACCGCAAGATAGGGCGGTGGTGCTTTATGGAAGGGCAGGGATAGGAAAAACCACTACAGCCCATGCGCTGGCGCACGATATGGGATGGGAGGTCATTGAATTGAACGCCAGTGACCAGCGCACTGCGGATATCATCGAAAAAGTGGCAGGTTCGGCCTCCCGGATGAGCACGCTTGACGGGAGCAACATGAAACGGCTTATCATAATGGACGAAGCTGACAATATCCACGGCACGGCTGACAGGGGCGGGGAACGGGCAATCCTTGAACTGATAAAGAAAACCAGTCACCCCATCATTCTTATTGCAAATGAATTATATGATATGTCAGCAGGTTTGCGAACCGCCTGCAAGCCAATCCAGTTCAATTCAGTAATGTCGCGTTCCATGATACCGGCGCTTAAAAGAATTGCAGAAGCGGAAGGCGTTAAGTGTGGACTCGGGGTAATTGAGAAAATCGCGGAGAACGCCAACGGGGATTTGCGAAGCGCCATAAACGACCTGCAGGCAATCGCACAGGGGAAAAACACTCTGGAAATCAGCGAGATAACCACAGGCGAGCGGGACAGCAAAGAGAATATATTCAAGGTTCTTGTAAAAATTTTTAAAGGAACAAATATACGTGAAGCCCATGATGCCACTTTTCATCTTGATGAGAATCCTGAGGATTTGATACAGTGGGTGGATGAAAATCTTCCGGTTGAATATACCGGGGCAAATGACCTTGAAGACGGATATCATTACCTTGGAAGGGCTTCTGTTTTTTTGGGCAGGGTCAAAAGAAGACAGAATTATAACATGTGGAGATATGCAGGCGTGCTCATGACCGCAGGGATTGTTGTTGCACGGTCGCACCGCTACACCGGTTTTGTGAAGTACCAGCCGCCATCGCTCTGGAGGAAGCTCGGGCAGACAAAGGGCATGAGGATGGTCAGGGATTCAACTGCCAAGAAAATCGGGACATACTGCCATGTTTCGATGAGTTATACACGCTCCCAATTATTTCCTTTTTTCAGGATGATGCTAAATGATGAAGAATCTGCCCCACTTGTGGCTGCTTTGCTCGCTCTTGAACCTGAAGAGATAGCTTTCCTTACCGAATCTAAGTCCGTGACCAAAAAAATCCAGAAAATTTATGAGGAAGCCAGGGCTTTGAGGGAAGCTCAAGTCGAGCATGAGGTGGAGGTTTTCGGGGGATTTGGCACAAAGAGCCAGAAACCTGACATAGAGAGTGACGAAACTGAAGAGGAAGAACCTGAAGTTAATATTAAGAAAGAGGAGAAAAAAGAGGTTAAATCGCAGAGTTCGCTGTTTGATTTTTGAATATATTCGGAAAGTAATGTATAAAATGGAAAGCTATAAGTAATTATTATACATGGTTAATTAAATCTGATTAATATGAGCGATTACTCTAAAAACACTTTGATGCAGTATATTAAATCAAAACCCGGGGATATAGAGATATGCGATGTGACGTTAAGGGACGGGGAGCAGACGCCAGGTGTTGCTTTTTCTAAAGAAGAGAAGATCGCAATCGCAGAAAAACTTGACAGCATCGGGATTGAAGTGATTGAAGCGGGATTCCCGGTTGTCTCAAAGGCTGAGGAAGCCACGGTGCGTGAGATTGCGCATCTTGGGCTTGATGCCAGGATATGCTGCCTCGCGCGTTCGGTTGCAAAGGATGTTGATGTTGCGCTCAAGTGTGATGTTGATTTCGTGAGCATTTTTATTGCCACTTCTGATTTGCACCTGAAATACAAGTATCATAAAACGTTT
>JAPMTY010000026.1 GCA_026552835.1 Candidatus Methanoperedens sp. | reverse complement strand
TTTTCCTGCGCTTCGCCTGAACTTAGCCCATTATTATTGTTTTGTTCCATAACCACCATTTCTTTATTTTTCAGTTTAGATGTTTACTCTAATATATCTTGCTTTATTAAATAACATCTTCTCATTTCAGATTAGACTATTCTGGCAGCCTGTGCACTGATGGTTAGCAGGCAACCAAAATGTTCTTAAAGAAACAATAATATTGTTATAATGGGGCATTAAAAAATCATCAGGGCTCAAGGAATGATATCTTATGAATGAAGAATCAGGAGAAATAAAACAGCTATTCGTATATGAGGCTCATGCAAGCCGGTTAGAGCTTTTAATCAGAATCCTGTACTGGATTGCCATAGGCATAGTATTGATTGTATACAGATTCATAGCAGTAATATGCTTGATTGTCCAGTGGTTTGTAATACTGATAGTTGGTAGCAGGAACGAAGGATTAAGCAATTTTATCAAAGGTTACCTGGAATATCTGGTGTATGTTACGCCTTATATTTACTTCATGACCGACAGGCGTCCTGAAGTATTGCCAAAAACAGTAAAAATATATGAAAAAGAAGAGTAAGTTAATTTTGGTAAAAAGGATATCCGGGAAGCCAGCATCACTCAGAGAGGAACACTAACCGGATACGCCTCTTTGAGTCATACCCTTCCAGACGTCATGCAGTGCGTAACAAACAGCTCCAAAACCCAGGCTGATCGCTACAATCCGGATTAGTCCGCCCGCATAAGGAATTTCAAAGAGAAGGCTTAGAATAATGAAGCCGATGATAAATGTCCACATATCACTGGTCTTAACTTTAAACAGGTCAAGAATTTTTTTACCAAAAGTGAATGAAACAAAAATTGTGGAAAGCATAAGCGCTGTTATAAAAAGCATTGCCAGAACTACCGCAACCGGAAGACCAATAACAGTTATGGCAACCAGAATTATAACGACAGCAGATACGATTATGGCAACAAAACCTACTACTGTTTTTAACAACGTTGATTTCCTTATCTCTTCTTCAACTTTAAAAAATTGTGCCGGGAATAATTTGAGAAGGATTATACCTAGTATCAGGAATCCGATTGTTATCAGAATTCGAAATGTGCTCATTACCCGCTGGAAACTTTGTGAAACATCCCTTTTAATAAATTCTACACTGCCTGCACTTCCGGTATTCTGAAAATTTTTGGCTCTTACGGTCAGGTTCCCATTAACCTTGCCGGCATTGTTTACGTTACCACCTGAAATTACGGCATCCCTGCTTATGACGGCGGTTGAGTGGATGTTCACATTGCCCCCTGCAATCACGACATTTTTCGCATTACCTTTAATATCTATATTTCCCCCTGCAGCGACGATTTTTCCTTTAACATCGGAATTTATAGAAATCTGGCCACCTGCAACGAAAACATCCCCGTTTACAGGTGCATTGATGTTAATATTGCCGCCCGCGATTACGACCCCATCAACAGGGGCGTTTATATCTATTGTACCTCCTGCTGCGAAAACATCGTCCTCTATCGGTGAATCAACACGTACCTGATTTCCGGATAACATTTTCACTGCCCCAGCATTCGAAGGTAAAAGAAGAATCAATATGAACAGAAGAAGTGTTATGATTTTCATAGTTCTTTTAATTTTCATAATTTGATTAATCATATAATTACTCCACCGCGTCCAATATACCATTACTTGTAACCCTATAAATAATTTCCTGAATCTGCTGTCTGGCAAAGGTCAGTATCTTTCACAACCAGAGATGGTACCAATGTCTATTTTTCACCTTTCTTACTCTCCAGTATCCGTTTTTTAATCTCGAAAATCTCTTTTGTGACCGGAATCTCCTTGGGACAAACTTTTGTGCACATCCATTTGGTCTGGCATCCCCACGCCCCATCCTTATTATCAAGCAGGGCAACCCTCTCTTCCGAGCCTTCATCCCTCGAATCGAAAAGGTATCTGAAAGAACGGACAAGGGCAGCAGGACCGATATAAGCTTGCGTCGCTTTATCCTGGTTGACCGGGCATGAAGCTGTGCAGCAGGCGCACAGGATGCAGCGGATGGCCCCTTCGAACTTCTGGTGTTCTTCAATAGACTGGAGCCGCTCTGTATCAGGATGGGGGGTTTTTGTGATAAGATATGGTTTTACTGAATAGTATCTTTCAAAGAATGGCTCCATATCAACAACCAGGTCTTTCACTACCCTGAACACCTGCAAGGGCTCGATGAGAATCTCCTCGTTTTCGTCAAAATCCTTTACAAGCTTCTGGCATGCAAGAGCGCTTGTGCCGTTTATCCTCATACCATCAGACCCGCATACGCCGTGGCCGCAGGACATCCGGAAAGAGAGCGTGGAGTCTTTTTCCGCGCGAATCCTGTTGAGGCAGTCAAGTATCCTGTCTTTCGGGGAAGCCTCAACCTCGTAACGCTGATAATAAGGCTCATCATCCTTATCCGGATCGTACCTGAAAATCCTGAATTTCATTATCATCAATAAACCCTCGCTTCAGGCTGGAATCGCGTTATTGCCACAGGTTTGTACCTCACTTCCGGTCCTTTTCTGAACACAAGGGTATGTTTCAGGTAATTCTTGTCATCCCTTGCAGGAAAATCTTCCCTGAAGTGGGCTCCCCGGCTCTCTTTCCTGTAAAGTGCGCTAAGGAGAATAACTTCTGCAAGGTCAAGCTGGTGACCCAGTTCAACCGCTTCCATAAGTTCATAATTAAAATTCCTGCCTTTATCCGCGATTTCCACGTCACCGAATCGCATTTTAAGCGACCTGATAATTTCAAGCCCTTTTGTCAGCCTTCCCTCATCCCTGAATACAGAACAATAATCCATCATCAGTGACTGCATATTTCGCCGGACTCCGTCGATTTTTTCACTGCCTTTGCGGTTGAGCAAATTCGCTATCATCTCTCTTGCCTTATTCAATGGCTCATCAGAGACGGGATGATGTTCAATTTCTGGAATATCCTTCTTCATCGCCAAACCGCATCTTCGCCCGAACACGAGCGTATCAAGCAGGGAATTGCACCCGAGCCTGTTCGCGCCATGCACGCTTACGCAGGCGCATTCTCCAGCAGCGTATAATCCCTCTGCGATAGTACCTGACTCATCCTTCAGCACCCTCCCCTCCGTATCAGTAGGAATACCCCCCATAAGGTAATGGCATGTAGGATAAACAGGAACGGGCTCATGCACAGGGTCGATTCCAAGGTATATCCTCGCAAAAGAGGTTATTTCCCACAGCCGCTCAATAATCTTTTCTTCTCCAAGATGCGTGAGGTCAAGATGCACATAACCTCCTTCAAAACCCCTGCCCTCGCGCACTTCGGTGAGAATGGCACGGCTGACCACATCCCTTGCAGCAAGGTCTTTTACAGTCGGAGCGTATCGTTCCATGAACCGCTCGCCCATACTGTTCCGTAAAATCGCACCTTCACCTCTAGCGGCTTCACTCACGAGTATCCCCAGAGGATAAAGCCCTGTGGGGTGGAACTGGACAAATTCCATATCCATAAGAGGGATTCCTGCCCTGTGCGTCAGGTTGAGACCGTCGCCTGTCGAGGCAAATCCATTGGAAGTAGTCTTGAATATCCTGCCGCAGCCACCTGTTGCCAGGAGAACGGCTTTTGCTTCAATGAGATTGACTTCCCCAGATGAGAGGTCATAGGTAACCAATCCCGAGCACTTTCCATCTTCAAAAACAAGGGAAAGGACATAATGCTCCTGATAGAACTTTACCTGGTGGCGCAGGCATTGGTCGTAGAGCGTGTCAAGAACAACCCTTCCCGTCCTGTCCGAAGCATAGCAGGCTCTTTTAACAGGTTTTTTTCCGTAATCGCTGGTATGCCCTCCGAAGTTGCGCTGTGCGATTTTCCCATCTTTATTGCGGCTGAACGGAACGCCAATGTGCTCAAGTTCATAAATCACACGGGGAGCATCCTTTACCATAATCTCAACGGCATCCTGGTCAGCCAGATAATCGCTTCCCTTGACAGTATCGAACATGTGCCATTCCCAGTGGTCTTCTTCCTCATTTCCGATGGATGCCGTTATCCCGCCCTGGGCTGCGCCTGAATGTGAGCGTGTTGGAAGGACTTTGCTCACTATTGCAACATCCGCTTCTTCCACACATTCAACAGCAGCCCGAAGCCCGGCAAGACCTGCGCCTACTATGACGATATCATGTTTGAAGTTCATGCAATACCCCTTTTGAAGTTAGAGAAATCATGGATAAAACCACTCGCCAGGCAAATTATTAGGAATTAATCGTTTAAATAAATGTCTGTTGCTTACTTGTGCAGGGATTTATTTGTGGTTCTTGGCCGCTCCATTCGCTTATAGAAATAGATTTTTATAAAGTCATTTATTACAAAAAATGCCAGTGCCCATGCCCATACAAACGCCGCAAGCTGCCAACCGAGGGGCTTCATGAAAACGCCATAGATAGCGATCAAAGTGCCGGCAAACTGGGTGATCTCAGTCGTCCAGAACAGTATCCCGGCTGGATATGGGCGCGACCAGAAATGACGCTCACCGGTACGCGTCAGGTAAATCGTAATATGACCTGCCACTGCCAGTTTCAAGAACATGAGGGTCTGGATGGTTCCCCTGTCAAGATGCAGCACCTGTTCGCTAAAATAGAACAACATAAAACTGGAAACAACCCCTGCAAGACCTAACACAGCGGCAATGGTCAAAACTTTGTGCATTTCCCAGCTTGCAGGCCTGTTGAGTGGTTTTGTATTGTCATAGGCAATCATCATTATTGGCAGGTCATTCAGCAGGGCAAGGATGACTATCATCACCGCGGTAAGTGGATAAAAGTTAAAAATTATGATGGAGAGCGTGAGGAATATTAGCACGCGAATAGTCTCTGCAATACGATACGTGGCATAATTGTTCATGCGCTGGAATATCTTATGGCTCTCCTTTATTGCGTCGATAATGACCGAAAGCCCCGGTCTTGTTAGAACTATATCGGCTGCAGATTTGGCTGCATCCGTGGCTCCCGCGACTGCAATTCCTGCATCCGCCTTTTTCAGCGCAGGAGCATCATTCACCCCATCCCCTGTCATGCCTACGATATGTCCCTTGCCCTGGAGTAGTTCGACGATGCGGTATTTGTGCTCAGGAAAAACCTGGGCAAAACCATCCGCTTTTTCAACAATAAGCCCTGCTTCGCTCTCAGGTTTATCCAGAAAAGCAGAAGCAGGCTCAATATCTGTTCCCAGATTTACCTGCGCTGCTATCTGCCTGGCAATAGCAATATGGTCGCCGGTGACCATTTTTACATTAACGCCAAGGGACTGCGCTGTCTTAATTACCTCAGCGGAATCTTCGCGGGGCGCATCATAAATTGCAATAATTCCTGCATATTTCCATTTTCCCTGTGAATCGGTCACTGCTACGCCCAGCGAACGGTGCCCTTTTGCTGCAAAATCACTGACCATCTCATTGACCTTGGAAGCGATTGATTCTTTATCAGGTACAAGTGACAGGATAGCCTGCGGCGCACCTTTGGAAACCCTGAGCTTGATGCCGTCAGCTCCCTCAATTGCGGCTTCGGTGCGCTTCTCTACAGGATCAAAAGGCTTGAAGTCGGTTATTTTAAAATCCGGTAAGCTTGAGGATGATTCTATGGTTCTGGCTTTAATGATTATCGCATTGTCAATCGGGTCCTGGTCTTCTTCCCTTGATGCAAGGGAGCCAAACCTTAGCACTTCGTTTTCAGTGAACTCTTCAAAGGATTTCACTTCTGCCACACTGAGTTCGTTTTTTGTGATGGTTCCGGTCTTATCCGCGCATAAAATATCCATGCCTGCCAGTTCCTCTATGGTAACAAGCTTGCTGACGATGGCTTCCTTTTTGGCCAGGGCTATTGCTCCCACGGCCATCGTTACTGATAAAACCGCAGGCATCGCAACCGGAATCGCGGCGATGGTCAGGATCAGGACAAACTGGAGAGTCTCAAGCAGGCCTTCATGCCTGTATAGCGCAAGAACGAATACGATCGAGACGAGCACTATATCAAGCCTGATGAGGTAATCGCCAATTTTGATAACAGCTTTCTGGAAATGGCTTTTAGCTTTTACTTCCTCTACCAGCTTTGCGGTTCTCCCAAAATAAGTATTCATTCCGATAGTTACCACAAGCGCATCCATCTCACCCTGCCTGATTATGGAGCCTGAGAATCCGACATCTGAAGTATGTTTTTCCACTGGCAGGGATTCCCCGGTCAATGCGGATTCATCTACAAGCAGGTAATCTCCCTGCATGAGTTTGATATCAGCCGGGATTATCTCACCGAGACGCACGCGCACAATGTCTCCGGGAACAAGCTCCCGTGCAGGTATCTGCTGCCATTTGCCATCGCGCCGCACCCGCGCCAGGAACGCCAGTTTTTGTTTTAATAATTCGATGGCATTTTCAGCCTTATGCTCCTGCTCAAACCCCACCACAGCGTTCACAAACAGCAACGCGGTGATAATCACGAAATCTTCCCAGTGCTGAATGAATGCGGATAATATCGCTGCGACCTCAATCATCCATGGAATCGGGCCCCAGAAATATCGCAGGAATTTGATGATCGGATTTATCTTTTTTTCAGAGATTTCGTTGTAGCCATATTGAATTTGTCGCTTTTGCGCTTCCTGTGTTGTTATTCCATCTTCACCCGATGAGAGTGACCGCATTAAATCATTTATGGAATCATTTTTAGCCTCATCTGTACTGATAATATTCCGGTTATTGCCAGGTTCAGTCATAACTCCCAATATAATCATTAATGAAAGGGCTCTTAATACTTTACTATATATTTTCAAATTATTTTAATAAAAATTAATCAATAAATTATTCATAACATTTATACATCCGTTAGCACATAGTATGATATGGGGAGGCAAGATATGAGCCCGGATACAAATACCGAAAAGACAAAAGACAAGTTCAAAAAAATTGAAATGGGGTTGAAATGCATCAGGGATTTGAACCTGCTTGATGATTTTTTTGATGAAACATGGAAAGAGGGAACAGAGAAGTTCCTGGATAAATACGAAGACAAGAAATCATTTTATGACATATCCCTGGAAGAAACTGACAAAGTAATAGAGCAGGTAACCGAATGGTTCGGGGATGATTACGGACTGGCTGTAATCGATGGCGAATTCTGGATGGTTTCTGTGGGAAGCGTTGAAGAAGGCGGCAACAAATGGTGGTTTAAGATGAAACTGAACACGGATGATATTGAGACTGCCAGACAGGTCATTTTGCTGGATAAGTGCAGGCCGAGGAGATATTAATATTTCAGCCCTCCACTGAATCTTCTATCCATTTAAGATAATCCGGAGAACCTTCATCCAGCCGGAACGAGACCACGCATGGCACTTCATAGCTGTGGATTTCTTTGACCTTTTTTTCTATTTCTTTAACCTTTTCGGTTTTTGTCTTGACTATAATCCCGAATTCTCCTGTCTCATCAATTTTACCTTTCCACCTGAAAATCGAAGTTATCGGGAAAATATTTGCACACGCTGCAAGATGTTCTTCAATGAGTTTTCTCCCGATTTTTCGGGCCTCATCCATATCCCCAGCGGTTATATATACGATTGAAAACATTAGGTCACCCAGCATAATATGCGTAACATATTTAATAATTTACTGAGAATATTCCGGGAGACCTCTTGTTGAATCCAACTGAAATTTTCCTGCTGGTTTTTTTACTTTACTGGCTTCTTGTCATGTTCCTCGACAGGCGCGGGATTCTTGAAAAACATAATATCAGTACATACGGACCGATATTGATGTTTCGCACCACAAAAGGACAGGGATTTCTCGACAGGCTTGCAGTTCACAAAAGATTCTGGAGGACATTTGCAAATATCGGACTTCCATTGATGCTTATCGGAATGCTTGCGATGTTCATTCTGGTACTTTTCATCGATTACATGATGCTTAAGTCGTTCCAGACGCAGACCGTTCCGGTGCCGGGTAAATTCAATCAGCCGCAAAACATTTTCCTGATTCCCGGAATTAATGAGTATATCCCGCTTGAATGGGGCATTATCGCTTTAATCATAACCCTCGTCGTACATGAGTTTTCACACGCCATTTTATGCAAAGTTGAAGGCATCAGGGTGAAATCGATGGGCATAATAGTGGCTCTTGTCCCTATCGGAGGCTTTGCCGAACCTGACGATGAACAGCTTCTCGGGAAAAAAGAGGAGAAAACGGAGCCTGAAATCGAACCTTCTGAACCTAAAAAGCTTGCAACACGCAGCGAACGGGTGAGGGTGCTTACGGCAGGCGTAATGGCAAATTTTGTCACAGCACTTATTGCATTCGTGCTTTTCTTTTCATTGCTTGGCTCTATTTCACCTGTGGGAGATGTAATGGTAACAAGCGTGGTTCCCGGATACCCTGCCGACATTGCCGGTGTAAAACCAAATATGATATTGACAGGGATAAACGATAAGAATGTAACTACTGCGCATGATTTTATTTTTTATGCTAATTCACTGCAACGCGGGGATAATGTCACTCTTCACTTGTCCGAAAAGGGTGTCAGAAAAGATATCAATATTATAGCGACAGGCGCGAACAAGACGAGCGCAGGCGTTGGGATATCTGAAATCGTACTTGGCTCACCAGCAGAAGCTGCCGGTTTACAGAAGGGAATGATAATCGTAAAGATGGATAATACCGAGATCAAGGGGCTTGATGATTTTATTAATTTTATGAATTCCACAACTTCCGGCCAGAAAGTGGATGTTTATCTTTTGAGAAACAATTCGGTTAACGCCTCAATGGAAGTATTCAGGAATATCACGCTCTCACAATATCCGTACCAACAGGATGTTAAAAAAGGTTTTCTCGGCGTTTCCTATTCGCCCGATGAAGGAGCGGTCAGTTATTCCATGGGAATCGGCATAGGCCAGTTCCCGGCTGCAACCTATCTGAGCGTACTTAAGAGCATCCCTTCATACATGAGCGGGATTGGAGGCTGGGCATTGCTTTTCGGTTTACCCATTTTTGGTCTTCAGGGGGAAGGATTCCCGGGCTTTTCCGGGGCGCTTGCCAATTTCTATGAGCCTACAGGATGGGCTGTGCTGCTTGGAATCGGGATATTCTGGATTTTGAATATTCTCCTGTGGGTGGGCTGGATGAATTTCTATGCAGGCTTATTTAATTGCCTTCCCGCAGTACCTCTTGACGGCGGGCATGTATTCCGCGATGTTGTGGCTTCATCGCTCTCAAGGTTTATGGGAGACGGCGAGAAAGTAGAGAAGGTTGCAAATTCAATTGTTGTGCTATTTGCGGTGCTGATTCTGATGTCGTTTGTATTTATTATGATTGCTCCGTTCGCGGCGCATGGGTTTTAGAAGCACAGTCATCAATTAAGCTAAAGTCTCGGTTATAAGTTTGGGGCATATCCAAAAATTATTTAT
>JAPMTY010000129.1 GCA_026552835.1 Candidatus Methanoperedens sp. | reverse complement strand
TTTTGTCTGGATTCTGTTTTCGGGTTGCGAGAGCAATAATCTTCCATCGACTTTGAGCGTCAGCGGTAAGTAACGTTTACCGTCAACTGCCTGATGAGACGTCCTCATCAATGATGGAATTGTGAATATAAACGATGAACAGGTTTTTGATACTTTTCTCTCCTGTGCACCGGTTCTTATTGTAAGCAAATTTTTTGTTTCATCGATTATTCTTCCCTCTATTCCTATGAGGGAACTGTTTGTGCTGTCCACTACCTTTGTATCAAGACCTACGAGTTCATGGTGTATGATATTGTGTGGTGTCAGCTTCATTATTCTTTAGGCTCCTTCTGGATTGTTTTTATCCTTGCGATAGTTTTCCTTATCTCTTTTATCCTGCCCGGATTTTCAGGGGCGCCTCCGGCCGATGCGACAGCACGTTCGCGGATTAGCTCCATTTTGAGCTTGTCCAGTTCCTCCTGCCGCTCGGTTATGTTCATGTTCCTGATTTCATCGACCCGCAGTATTGCCATTACTTTTCCTCCTTCTTATGGAGGCGTGATGCCGGGTGCCAGTAATCGTATTCAGGATGTTTGTGTTCCATAACATCCCCGTGCATTCTTTCTTCGATATTGCCGGTATGGCTTTCTTCTGCTGTAGGTATAGGCGCTTCAGATGCCTGTTCCACCACCGCTTCAGGTTTTACTTCAGGCGGAGCCGCCTTGACAATCTCTACAATGCCTGCTGTGGGTTTCTTTTCAACTGTTTCCGGGGCTGCAATCTGGACGGTCTTAAACCTGCCAGGAAGCTTAACAGTAGGCCTGATTAACCGGACACGACATCCGATAACACCCAGTTTTTTAATCGCAATTGCAAATCCATCATCGACAAGTTCCATCGCCGGGTTGCCTGCATGAAGCATATTGCCGCCGACAAATTTTTCTGTCTTTTTTCTCGGGCCTGTCAGCTTACCAGCAATATCAATCTCGCACCCGAGCGCTCCCGATTCCAGTATTCTGCGAAGCATGTTATGACCTGCTTTCCTGAAATAAAGACCGCGTTCGATTGCGCCTGCAAGCCTTGAGGCCATCATCTGCGCATTGAGTTCCGGGATTTTTACTTCCTGGACATCTATTTGCGGGTTATCCACGCGGAAAACGGTTTCAAGGTCATGTGTAAGCTTGTGTATGGTCTTTCCACCTTTTCCGATTATCATACCGGGTTTCTCTGCAAATATCGTAATCTGGGTTCCCATCGGGGTCCTGTTGATATTCATGCCGCCGTAACCTGCGCGTTCTAACTGCTTGGAAAAGTATTCCGCCATCTGCGCCTTATCAAGACCGTTCTTAACGAATTTTCTTTCAACTCCCATTATTACGCCTCCAGTATCATTTCAACACTGACTGTTTCGTGGTTCTTTGGAGAAGCCCTGCCCTGCGCCCTACGAAACTGTCCCATATATGTATGGCCTTTCTTGGTTGCTATATGGGTTATTCTCATGTTCTCGGGGTCAAGCCCTTTATACGTGGCATTGCTTTCGACATTTTTTAATACCCTGAGGAATTCCTTTGCAGCTTTCTGCGGGTATCTGCCTGTACACATTCCTTTCCTGTGGGGAATGTTTCTTGTAAATCTCTTATAAGGCACGGCCTGCTTCAGTTCGGATACATTTTCAAGAAAAACTCTGGCTTTAGTTAGCTTCATGCCTTTTATTGCAGAGGCTATCTCATGGGCATGTTTTTTTGAAATATGAAGTTCCTTGCCCAGAGCCTTTGAAGTTTTTTCTGGTTCAGGTTCAATTGAATAATTTAGTTTCATGTGAATCACTTCAGCGGGATGAATTTGCTTGATCTTGTAGCTCCGATACCTGCTGCTCCGTGTGAAACTTTCTTTCGTGTCATCACGTATTCACCGAAATAATGACCTACCATTTCAGGAATAATATCAACCGGCACAAACTCTTTTCCACTATGGATTGCGATTTTCAGGCCAATCATTTCAGGCAGTACAATCATATCCCGTAAATGCGTCCTGATATTCTGGTCTTTAATCCTGACTTTGTGCAGCAATTTCTTATGGTCTTCCGAAAGGCCGCGCTGTAATGTCCGGCGCTGTCTTGCCGGTACCAGCAGCGCGAACTCATCCTGGGTCAACTTTTTGAGGTCTTCAACTGATTTTCCTCTGTATGTATATTCTCCCTTCCTTTTGGGTATTTTAGATGATTCTCTTCTTGCCATGTATTATCACTTCTTTCCGGTTCTTCTTGCCGCTATTGAGCCGACTTTCCGCCCCGGTGGTGTGCCGCGGGCTACGGTCTTTGGTCTTCCCGGATGTTGCCGCCCTCCGCCTCCGAAGGGATGGTCTACCACGTTCATGGCAACGCCCCTGCTTCTTGGCCATTTGCGCGCCCTGACTTTCATCTTGTGGTATTTCTTGCCTGCATTTATGAACGGCTTTTCTGTGCGCCCTCCGGCAGCCACAACGCCTATTGTAGCCCTGCATTTGGGATTTAGCCATTTCATCTCGCCGCTTGGCAGTTGCACCACGGTCTTGCCTACATCATGCGCCACAAGAATCCCGTACATTCCTGAAGCCCTTGCGAATTTTCCTCCATCGCCGGGCTG
>JAPMTY010000127.1 GCA_026552835.1 Candidatus Methanoperedens sp. | reverse complement strand
TTCTTTATCCTGCAGAGCTTGTCAGGGAAATTGAAAGAGCGGGAAAATTCGGCATCGATGTACAGGTTAAAAATATCGATTTTAATTTCGTGATGGAAAGGATGAGAACACTTATCTCAAAAAATATTAAAATGGTCGGTAAAGGATTATCCGGCAATCCGAACATCGATTATTATCACGACGTTGCCGAGTTTGTTGCTCCCTATACTATGAAGGTAGGAAGCGAGACAATCACCTCAAAAATGATCTTCCTCTGTACGGGTTCAATACCCATTATACCGCCAATAAAGGGGCTTGAAGAAGCGGGATACCTGACAAGCGATACGGTATTGGAAATGACAGAACTTCCACCCGGCATTGTCATCATAGGCGGCGGATATATCGCTGCCGAGTACGGGCATTTCTTTTCTGCAATGGGTTCAAGGGTGACCATCATTGGAAGAAATCCACAGTTCATTCCTGAAGAAGAACCTGAGATATCAGCACTGGCAAAGAGGGATATGTCAGCACACATGGAAATCATCACAAATCATGAAGTTGTAGAGGTGCAAAAGACAGGTAACGGGAAGAAAAAGATAATCGCAAAGGACAAAACCAGCGGCATGGAAATAATAGTGGCTGCGGATGAGATTCTTGTTGCATCAGGAAGGGGACAGAATAATGATATATTGCGTCCCGAAAGGGGAAAAATCAATACCGATGAAAACGGCTGGATTTCCGTGAATGAATATCTTGAAACCTCGCAGCCGAATATCTGGGCATTCGGTGATGCAAACGGGCGACATCTTTTCAAGCATGTTGCAAATTTCGAATCCGGGATTGTTTACTCTAATGCAGTCCTTAAGAAAAAAGTGAAAATGGACTACTATGCAGTCCCACACGCCGTTTTTTCCTATCCTGAAATAGCCGCTGTTGGAATGAAGGAAAAAGATGCCATCGAAAAATATGGTGAGAAGAAAGTGCTGATAGGTTTAGAGAGGTATGAAGACACGGCTAAAGGCGAGGCAATGGACGTGAAAGATTATTTTGTAAAAGTGATAGTTGAAACTGACACACACAGGATTCTGGGTGCGCATATCATTGGCCCCCATGCTTCGATACTAATCCAGGAAATCATAAACCTCATGTACACACCACTTGAAAGTGCTGACCCCATTTTGCTTGGAATGCACATTCATCCGGCATTAAGCGAGGTTGTTAAGAAGGCGTTCTATTCGCTTATGCCTCCTGAACATTACCATCATGTCTTAGAGGAAATGAAACTGGAACCCGAATCTACGTCTTGAAGAAGTCCTCAAGCCCTCTCTGGTATAAAGTATTTTTCAACACAGTGCTTTCCTTTATCCACCGCGCCTTCGGGATAACAAGCCTCGTTGAAATATACGCAAAAGCATCATCAAGAGTTGCAAACTTCATCGAAGGCGCGTGAACTGCAGCCCTCACGTTCTCCCTCACGTTCCACACCCCGACTGGCATTATATAACCCGGATGCGCCTCCCTCAGTATCACCACGCGTGCCTGCCTTCTCTCCTTTACGAGGTACTCATTTACCGCAAGCCGTGCAGCATAATAGCAGCCGCCAATCTCGGCATACGTCGTTCTCCCCTCAAAACCCTCAGAGGACGCCATTATCGCCACGTCCTTCCCGAACGGGTTCCAGACCGTATTGGGATACCATGCCTCGATAAGCTCGTAACTCCAAGCGCGCGGCATCATCAAAACCACGAACCTGTTATCAAGCTGCCAGGATTCAAAGACCATGTATTCGTTGATCAACGGGAAATCCTTCATTTTCTCCATCAGGTTGGCCCCTATCATGCTATCGACGGCGGTAATGCTCCACCGCGTGGGAACAAAGCGGCGGGCTTTTCCTTCCCCGAAAGAGCCTACACTAAAGGCTTTCTGGATACTAGAAACAAGAGTATCCCTTTTGTAAAGCTCAAGCACGGCATCCTTTGCCTTGAGGTCTGTATCATTGTATGCTTTTTCCATCCTCTGGTCAAATTTCGTGTTCCCGACATCGATTTTCTTAAGGGGCGCTGTGGGGCCGAAGGGCTGGACCTCGTCATCGAGGACAAGCCTTGCGCTTGGTTTTTTCAGGAATTCAGCCTCAACATCTACAGGAGATGCAGCAAGCGCCATCTCACGGGTAGCTTCTACGATGCGGCTGCCTTCAAGGTCTCTTATATGAACAAGATGCTTGCCGCGGACAAGCTGTGTGCGAAAATCCACTATATCGTCGATACTCTTCCCGATCCACATTTCAGGCGTGTCAAGAAGAGAAGTGTCGCCGTGCGATGGTGGGATTAATGGGCCTACGGATACGTATGGATACCCAATCCTTCCAACGAAGACGCCTGGTGGCGAAGAGCCGTCAATATTCAGGCTGTCTGTAAGCGGTCTGACTTTAGCCCTGGAATAGAATTTAACAAGGACTGGACACCTCTGTTTTCCGCATAATAATTTTGCGCCCCGGCAAAGAATGCAGAGGGCATCGCTGGTGCCGCTAAATAGCGAATCCGGGCTTTCCATATATTAATTGATGATATGCATGGATATAATATAAACGCAAGCCCGGTGAAAGTAATTCTGACAGGAAATATTAGCCACAGAGGCACGGAGACACCGAGAAATAATAACTCTGTGACCTCGGTGTCTCTGTGGCTATTTTACTTTTTGATTTAACAGACCCAAGATTTTACACACATTCTGACAAAAGGATTATACCTTACAGGGTAATTAAGCCCTTGTCATGTTCATAGAAATAGACGGCTGGATGGCAAAACTGCGATTTTCCGCATGCCATTTCATCCCGAATCATCCCAAATGCGGCTGTCTGCACGGTCACACGTATGCGGTTAGCGTGCGGCTCGAAGGCGAACAAATCGGGGAATTTATCATTGATTTTGAGCTGGTTAAAAATATAGTAAACGGGATTTGCGACAGGCTAGACCATAAAGTTCTGATCGCGGAAAAAGACCCGCGCCTTCGGATTATGAAAAAGGAGGGCGTTTCCATTGAAATCATTGAAAGTAAAAAGCGATATGTATTGCCCTTTGAAGACATAATGTTCCTCCCCACGAAATCGGTGAGCGCTGAAGACCTGTGCAAGTATTTCACAACCGAAATGGCAAAAGCGCTAAAATCAAATGGCGCGGATAATATTAAAAAGCTCCATGTCAGGGTGGATGAAGGCATAGGGCAGGGCGCTGGCTGTGAATTCTCGTTTTAATAATGCTGAAGTCAATTACATATTATTTTTATATTATCTGCATCCTATATGACGGAGTGACAAATAATGGCCAGCAGGATTGAAGTAGGTTTTAAAAAAGGAATGAAAGATGCATTGGGCGAAGGTGTCAAGAAAAGAATAGTCGAAGACCTGCATATTAATGTGGGCTCTGTCAGGACTATTGAGGTTTACACTTTCGATGCAAATCTATCACAGCAGGAATTGAATCTGCTTGGCGAAAAATTATTTGCCGACCCTGTAATCCAGGTATTCTCATCCAAACCGCTGGCAGAGGATTTTTCATGGCTGATAGAAGTGGGATTCAAGCCGGGCGTGACCGACAATGTCGGAGCGACTTCAAAAAAGGCATCTGAAGATGTGCTTAAAACCGAATTGCGGGGAGTTTATTTTTCAAGGCAGTATCTTATCAGGGGAAATATCACAAAAGGAGATGCCGATAAAATTGCAGGCGGGCTTCTTGCAAACAGCCTGATTGAAAGGTGGGTAATTATAAACTTTGAGGACTGGAACCGCGAAAAAGGCGTGCAGCTCCCGCTGCCGGTCGTGAAAGGAAAACATACACCTTCGGTTTCGGAATTAAATCTGGATGTCAGCGACAACCGGTTAAAGGAAATGAGCGTTCAAAGACTTCTTGCCCTGAACCTTGCTGAAATGAAAACAATTCAGAAATATTATACTCTTGCCGGTGTCAAAAAAGAACGGGAAGCCGTCGGTCTTTCCCTTCCCACCGATGTGGAAATCGAAGTGCTCGCACAGACATGGTCGGAACATTGCAAGCATAAGATATTCACTAGCCAGATAACCTATACTGACGAAAATGGAACCAAGACAATAAATTCTCTCTTTGATACTTTCATAAAGCGCTCAACCAGGGAAATCAACAAACCCTGGCTTGTCTCTGTTTTTACAGATAACGCCGGTGTTATCAAATTCAATGACGATTACAACCTTGTGATGAAAGTGGAAACGCACAATACACCCTCTGCGCTTGACCCTTATGGCGGCGCAATCACGGGTATCGTGGGCGTGAACCGCGATCCGCTTGGCACGGGCATGGGTGCGCGGCTGATTTTCAATACCGATGTTTTCTGTTTTGCATCCCCATTTTATGATAAAGAGTTGCCGCCGCGGCTTCTGCACCCTAAAAGGATTTTCGAAGGGGTAAGGCGCGGCGTGGAGCACGGCGGGAACAAAAGCGGTATCCCGACGGTGAATGGCTGCATCGTTTTTGATGAGAGGTATCTGGGCAAACCGCTGGTATATTGCGGGACTGGCGGGATTATGCCCTCGGTAATAAACGGCAAGCCTTCCCACATTAAAGAAATCAATCCCGGCGACCTGATAGTGATGACCGGCGGGCGCATCGGGAAAGACGGCATACACGGCGCAACGTTTTCCTCGCTTGAACTTGATGAGAATTCACCTGTAACAGCAGTCCAGATAGGAGACCCGATAACCCAGAAAAAGATGCTGGATTTCCTGCTTGAGGCGCGGGATTTGGGGCTTTATAACGCCATCACGGATGACGGCGCTGGAGGATTGTCATCATCGGTAGGCGAGATGGCGCAGCTTAGCGGTGGATGCCTTATCGAGCTTGAAAAATGCCCCCTGAAATATCCTGGTCTTGACCCGTGGGAAATACTGCTTTCCGAGTCGCAGGAAAGAATGACGCTTGCCGTATCTCAGGATAAGATAGATGAATTCCTGGCTCTTGCTAAGACAAGAGATGTTGAAGCTACAGCCATAGGTATTTTTACGGACAGTGGAAAATTCCATGCAAAGTACGGAGATAAAAACGTGGCTTATCTTGATATGGATTTCCTGCACAAAGGCCTTCCTGCGATGAAACTTAATGCACGATGGGAACCCAAGAAGTTCGAAGAACCCGTGCTTGGAATTGTAGACCTGACAGCAGCACTTAAAACACTCCTCTCGCGTCTTAATATCTGTTCAAAAGAATATGTCATCAGGCAGTACGACCATGAAGTGCAGGGCGGTTCTGTCGTCAAGCCGCTTACGGGCGACGGACCGAGTGACGCTGCAGTCCTCCGGCCTCTCCTTGACAGCATGGAAGGTGTCGTGGTTGCAAACGGTATCTGCCCGAGGTACGGTGACATTGATACATACCACATGACGGCATGCGCCATCGATGAAGCAGTGCGGAACCACATTTGCGTGGGAGGCTCGTTTGATCACCTTGCGGGTCTTGATAATTTCTGCTGGTGCGACCCTGTGAAATCCGAGAAAAACCCGGACGGAGAGCTTAAACTTGCGCAGCTTGTGAGAGCGAACAAGGCGTTATATGATTACACGAAAGCCTACGGCGTGCCCTGCATTTCAGGCAAGGACAGCATGAAGAACGATTATATAATTGGAAGCCGGAAAATATCGATACCGCCCACCGTGCTTTTCTCAACTATTGGCAAAATAGAGGATGTCAGGAAAGCTGTGACAATGGACGTTAAAAAACCGGACGACAGGGTTTACGTACTGGGTATGACGAAGGATGAACTCGGAGCTTCCGAATATTTTGCCTCCCTTGGTTTTATAGGCAACGACGTTCCGAGAGTTGATGCGGCGTCTGCAAGGCGGTTGTATATCGCGCTTGAAAAAGCCATCAACGATGGCACTGTCGCTTCGTGTCATGACTGTTCCGACGGCGGTCTTGGCGTGGCGCTTGCAGAGAGCGCATTTTCAGGTGAACTTGGTATGAGCATTGAATTGACCAAAGTGCCAGTTGAGAATATCAGGCGCGCGGACACGATACTGTTCTCAGAATCCCAGAGCAGGTTCGTGGTGACGGTGGCGCCAGATAAGGTTGCGAGGTTTGAAGAGATAATGAGAGGCAATGTGTTTGCAGATGTGGGCGCGGTTACAGCCCAGCAGAATTTCACGGTGATGGACGGGGAGAAGGTGGTGCTGAGCGCGGGGAACGATGAGCTGAAAGAAGCGTGGCAGAGGACGCTCTGGTGGTAGCTCAGCGAGTTTTTGCTATTCTATGCAAACGACACCATTAAATACCTGCTGTAATTATATACATACACCATGGAATCAGCCAACGCGTCCATAACCGCCCGCATTACAGGCAAAGAACTCAAGAAAATAGACTCCCTGATTTCAGCAGGTCTGTACACCACGCGCTCGGACTTCCTGCGGCATGCTGCAATGCATTTGCTGCGCGAAGAGGCGCCGGAAATTCCTGAACTCTTCTTAAGACTGCAATCTCAGGCAAAAGCGAAAAAACTCACAAAAGATAAAATATTAAAGGATATCCGAAGCACTCGGCGGGGCCTCTACAAGGAGACCTTCGGTGATGATTAAGCTCTTCCTGGATACCAATATCCTCCTGAATTCATTGCTTCCGGATAGAAAAGCGCACATATCCTCCCTGTCCATAGTACTTCAAAATAATATTCCTTTAGTTACAAATGAATATGTTATCAAAGAAATCAGGAAGATTTTAGAAGAAACTTATTCCTTCAATCATGAGGATATTAATCAATTTGTTGAATTTTGCAGGACGAAACTTGAGGTCGTCAAAACTCCTTCAAAAGAAGAGTTTAAAACTATCAATGCTGGCGATAAATCTGACAGGCCTATTATATTTTCAGCAAAAAAACATAGCTGTGTCCTGATTACAGACGATGCGCCGACAAAAAATGATGCAGATAAATATGTCGTAACGCTTGGGTCAATGGAAGCGGTTAATATTTTTAATATCAAACTGGCAAAAGAACGCTAAAATAAATCATTCTCAGCTTTGCGTTCTCTGCGCCTTTGCGGTGATTTAATCCAATCCGCAAATCATTGCTAAATATACGCCCTTCTCAGCCTGTCCTTATGCTCATTATATTTTTTCCGGAATGCCGCGTCATCCATCATCTTATTTACCTGGCACTTAAGTCTTTGTTCAAGCGCCGCCTGTTTTCCTGAAAGAAGCTCCTTGCACAAAAGATTTGAAGAATCCGATGAATACGTCTGTATCCCTCCCATAACAATCGAAATCCCCCGGTTCTGCGGCGTCATGGTCCCAAAGGGCACCGGTGAGCCGTCTTTCATTATTTTTTCAAGGTCATTGTCATAGCGCGATACCTCAGTGCCCACAGCGACAAATTCACCGGGCTTGACTTCCTCGGATTTAATCTGCCATAACTTATTCCCGCCGCCTATAAAAGTATCATGATATTCGCGGTTCATGCCTGCAAGCACCCGCCATCCTGATTTATCCTTGCTTTTATCGTACGATTCTTTCATCGTTCCCATCAGGGAGCTGATATTTTTGATTGCCATTAAGCAAACATTCTCCCCGGCGGCCCGGATTTCTTCCCGATTGCTTCTTCAAGTGCAGCCTCAAAATGCGCTTTTGTTACCCTGCCGCCTGAAAGTATGGCTTTATGGAGTGCGTTCTTCATGAGTTTTTCGACAAGGTCACGTCCGGAAAAGCCCGATGTCGCCTTTGCTATGGCTTCAAGATTCACATCTTTTGCAAGTTTCTTCGGGAATGTGGCTGAATAAAGTTTCAGGATATCATACCGTTCATTCAGTGTCGGGATGGTGAATTCAATCTCTTCCTCAAAGCGGCTACGTATGGCAGGGTCAAGCGTATGTATCATATTTGTAGCTGCGATGGTGCATATCCCTTCACGCTCGTCTATCCCGTCCATTTCGGTGAGCAGCGCATTTACAATCTCGGCCACATCGCCGCGTATTTCCTGGTAGCTGCGGTTAAGCGCGATTGCATCAAATTCATCTATGAAAATTATGCAGGGCATGAGCTCCTCAGCTTTCTCATATAGCTGGTGTATCTGGCGCGACCCGTCGCCCACGAACTCGCCTATGAGCCTTGTTGCCCTGATGGGCAGAAACGGGACTTCAGTTGCATTGGAAAGCGCCTTTGCCATCATGGTTTTCCCTGTGCCTGCAGGACCGTGGAATAAAATGTTCTTTGGCAGCCATGTCCCGAATTTCTCAGGGTTTTTAAGAAAACTTTCGATAAGCTTGCATTTTTGCTTTGCTTTTTCCTGTCCTATGATTTTGCTGAATGTGACTTCACTTCTGGTTTCAGGAACAAAAAAATCCGAATCATAATCCTCAACCACGAATTTTGTAGTTTTGCCAATTTCGGAATTTTCAGGTTCAACATTCACGACCTTGAAAGCGAAATCCGGGAACATCCTCTTGTCAAAAAGAAAGTCTCCTTTTTTCACTACAAATCCATTCCACTGCTCCCTTGCATAGAATTCAAAGACATCAAGTTCGCAGGGTTCCGGATATTCGTGGAACATACCTTTTAACGGGTAACCTGCCGGCTTTACAACTACCGTTTTCGCTCCAAACCCTTCCTGGTTTGAATTGTATTTTTTGCTTTTTTTATTGCTTACCCGTTGTTTTGCTCGCATAAAAGCAAGTAATGTCGCTTACCTATTAAATGGTTGTCCCAGATTTTACGCTCTTTAGAAATTCCTTTATCCCAAGACCGGTATTTTGCAAAAGTTGAAACGCAAGTTCCTGCGATGGCCATGAACCAAGCCCGCAGTCAGGGCCGGCATATTTTATCCTGTCGCCGAACATGCCGTACGCTTTTTCAAGTCGCCTCTTTATGATATCCGGCGTTTCCATCTGTGTCGTTATCTCTTTTAGCTTCGCAGGTTCTTTCCAGACGTTCATCCCGTATTTCTCGTTAAGCGCCGCAGCCATACCGAAAATATCCGTACGCGCCGCGCCGATTCGAAGGTACTTATCATAATCCGAAAGGTCTTTCTTATCTACGAGGTCAAGATACGATGGGTTCGCGGCTGATTCAACGCCGATTACGCTGATGGATGGTACGTTGCACACAAGTTTGTAATGAAGCGGTGAATGGAGGTGGATTTCCGTATCTATCTTATGCGATGCGGAGGTTCTTGCGGCTTTCTCAAGGGCTCCTGCCAGGTCGCTTTCACTGAACATAATCTGGGGATTTATCCCGATGCTTGGCTCGTCTATGGAAACAGTGGCTATGCGTATCTGTTTTGCATTATCGATGGAATTGGCGATGAACCTGTCGATGCTGGCTGCAAATGCGTCCAGTACATCCTTGTATGCAGTCCCGCCGAACTGTTTCAAATACAGTTCAACCGGACCTGTCACGCATATTCTCACATCCAGTTTTTTTCCATTTTTTTTGTAATATTCCGCGCCTGTTTCTTCAATCGCAGACAGCTCCATAATCCTTGCTTTTTCTTTGCGGACGATGAGAGGCTCCTCCTGGGCTGATTCGTCATTGATTATCCCGAGGAACTGCTGGTTCATATCCTGGAACTGGGGATAGGTTGGCACAACCACACCCGCATCTATTTTCTGCTGCATGGAATCGCGAAGAATTTTGATTAATTTCGGGTCGTTGTTTTTTACTGCTGTGGCTATCCATTCTTTGCTTATTCCTTGAGGGAGCGGATAGCTTCCGATATCATCAAAAAGTATCATGGGATATTAATTGTATTTTGCGGGTTTATAGTTATTGAACGACTTGGTTGTGGTCAAAAACCAGACACGCTTCTTCTTCTCCCGATAGTGGCGCCGAAGTAACATGCAAGTCAGGTTTTTGCCTTCTCGCGGCTATGTGTTCCTTGAGGATTAATTTTGATATCGATATCAATTTATACTTCAGTTAGTATATCCTGTTCAAACCGCTGTTCAGTGTTCCCAAATCAACTTCCAGAGGATGGGATTTTTTTCCTTTTGCGCTTTCGAATGATATTTGTAAAATATCTCCTGATTCAAGGTCAATTCCATTCCGGGCAGTATCGATAATGATAGATACGAAATCTCCATTTTCAATTAATGGTTTATCGGGAGTGAATTTCTGTCCGGTATCAATAAGCGATTTAACGTTGTAGCCTTTTTTAACATTACTGTCCGGTTCATAAAATAAATCAATTGAACCCTTACCATCGGATATATTAATTATAATTTCAGATAAGTTTACGGGCTGACTCCCTGCCCCTGTTGCGACCCGCATATACAGCAATGATATCCTTCCATCATTTCCTGCCATCGCTTCTATGGTTTTTATATTCAACCTCACGCTGCTGTCGGTGATATTTTCAGAATCGGCGCCTGTTGCATTATCCTGTGGCTTTTGAAGCCCGATGCATCCTGTGATGCTGATTATTGCTAATAATAAGAATAGGGTTATAAAGTAATTTTTGATATTTGAAGATGGTTTTATAATAAAATCACCTTTTTATTTAATTCATAAGTTTATATTTAAAGGTTGCGGTGCAGTTCGTTTTTTTTTGAAATTTTGAACAGATTTTTAAAATCAGGTTTTCAACTTAGTGCCTGTAAAATTGAATTTGTACGTTTTTCAAGGAGCCGGCAGCAGGCGCAACGTTCGCACACATTCCAAATCGCCTGCTGTTTTCACTTTAGTAATGGCGAGTGGAACCTAAAAATGTAACGAGTATGGGCAGGATTTCCAGATGACTGGATTTTATCCTGTCTATTCTGTTGTCCCGTCCGAAAATTGCTTAAATGGTATGCAAAAAATTATGTAAATTTAAGAAGCTATATAACTTTGCTGCCGCTTCTTCTTCCGACAGCTGCGCCGGCATAGCGCGCAGGAGGCTAAAAGTTGTGAAATGGAATTATCACTAACGATACACCTTTTTTCTATGCTCTATAACTTCAATGTACACAATATCATTATCTACTCTAAATATAATTCTGTACTTGCCTATCCTTGCTCTATAAAATCCCTTAAGCTCATACTTAAGCGGTTTAAAAGAAAAGGGATCATTGAGAATCTGGTCAAAAACTTTTGTAACTTCTTCTTTTTTAGGCCTATCCAGCTTCTTCAATGCTTGAAACGTTTTCTTAGAAATTTGAAGTTTGTAATTCATCAGAGCCCCAGCGATTTTTTAACTTCTTGAACAGAAGTGAAAGTAACTATATTTCCTTTTTTTCTGCTTTCTTCGCTGGCTTTTAGCTCATCCATAATTTCTTTGTTGCTCAGAATTTCCATCTCCTCTTCAAATTCTTCCACCACTTTTTTTAATTCGATGGCAAATTCATGCATTACTTTTGCATTTACATTCATAATTATAAGGAAATTGTAAAATGGAGTTAATATACCTTGCCCACGATATGCTATTTGTCTGTCTCAACCATGCCGGCCAGGGCGACCAGTAAACCTATGATTGCCACTATACCGCCTATCCCTGAAATAAACATTATTTTGTTCATAGTGCAGCCTTTGCACTATATGCCCGTAAATATTGTTGCTTAACTTGTGCGCTGCTCTTTTTGCCAGTAATGGCTGAATGCTATGAGACTTCCCGAAACTACAGCCACTGAAGCGCCAAAGAAAAGCGTTCCTGCAGGGTCTTTCCATTCCACCAGATGTTCTAAAAATATGATACCCATTACAAGGATTATAACGCTGCTTAACTTTATTTTGAGGTCATGAAGGTCCCTGATTATAAGCCAGTCAGGCAAAGCGATAGTGTCAATGAAAAGCTCGTACATACCCATTGCAAAAATGAAAAGCACTGTGGCTATGAGGAATGTATCCATGAGTCCGAGGAGGGCTATGACGCCTAACGAGTCCTGGCCGTAGCTTATTACAAAGTTTGCTATAACAGTAAAGGTCTTTATCATCCCGTACACAAATGCGGCTGCGGATGCGAGAAGCGAGGATGCGACTGCTATCAGGATTAAACTTTTGCTTTTTTCTATGGATTTCTTGATTAATTCATCAATGTATGAAATGGATATCTTTTTTGTATTCATTGCTAAACCTTTGTTTTGCCTGTTTTGGGATGCCTGTCTATTGCATAAGACCGAATTTCATAGATGGACTTGACCAATATAATGTAACCGATGGTTTATGAGTTTTGTTTCGGTTTTTAAGGTTTAGTATAACTTATTTTTACTTTTTATTATTTATAAATAGCTTTTTTAAGTTTTATAGCGATTTAAACACTATCAACCATAAATGAAGGTCTGGTTCATTAACTAATAGTAAATTAGATGAAGCTTGTGTGGTCAAGCGGCTTTTTGTAAATAATTTCGTGAAGCCCTCCATGACACCCGGTGCACGTAGGTGTTGTTGCATTGTGGCTGCGGAGGTCTTGCCTGAATGAGCCGAGTTCATGGCAGTCGGTACACTGCATGGATGTGTGGAAAGGCGCTCTTTTTAATTCATCCGTCTGCTGCGGGTGGCAGGCGCTGCATTTTGCGAATGCGCCGCTTGAAGGAGCATTTGGAAGCGCGAAGAATGCGACTGCGAAGACTGCTGACAGGATTATGATAAGGATGTATGTTCTATTGCCAGCCATGAAAAAAAAAGAACCCCCGGAAAGGGGGGAATTGGGTTTATGAGACTGTTACCTTGGTGCTTGCGATAACCTGCCCTGAAGGAACGTCCAGAACTGTTATCTTTATGATAGAACCTTGGGTAAGGTTCATCGAGATATTTGTATAGGCGTTGCCAGGAGACAATGTATCTTGAAGACCAGGGGCAGCAGGGAACATAGTCGTCAAAAATATGCTGTTAACACCATAGACTGTATTGCCACTGACCGCATCTGTGATAGTCATTTTCTCATCCTTCATTACTAACGGGTCGCCGCCATCATGGCTCATCCTGAGAGTACTAGTCGCAGGACCCGAACCATTGTATGTCGCAGTAAACTTCAACTGTACCTGCGGCGCTTTCGTTGGCGTGCCCATACCGAACACGAACGCAGCAATAACCGCTGCCAGAATCACAGTAATCGCTACCATCAGTATAACACCGATAACAGGCGAAACTGCCTCGTCATTTTTTCCAAATTTCATATGTTTTCCTCCTCTTGTTCCTTAGACCTTTTTTTAACCACCTTTTCAAGCTTTTTAGTCCACATATTCTCTTCATGCGTATATTCGCAATCAAGAAAATGCTGTACCGCTTTGGCGAGAGCGTCCTTGGTGCTGGATTCGCCAGTCTTGGCTTTCAAGGCTTCAATATCGTCCACCATAAGAACGGTCTGTACATGCATTATTTTCGCCATTTATGTCTCCTTTGGATAAGGGCAGCAACACATCAATCAATGCGATGCCACCCTTCCAATTATATATCTCATTATAATTATAAGGTATTTAAAACTTGCGGTATGATAATGATGAGACACGAGCAGGACTTTACCGGATAAAACAATTTTTATAACTGTGTTTCCGATTACGATATACTGTATATCTAATAGATTTTTTGCAGGTACTGTAATAGGTGTTGAGCAAATTCTTTGCACATCTTTTGCGCCCGAATAGGCTCCAGAATGCAAAATCTTATTATGAATCCCCGCCTTCAAGTTGCGTTAACAGGGCTCGTGGTCTAGTCGGTTATGACGTCGCTCTCACACAGCGGAGGTCCTGAGTTCGAATCTCAGCGGGCCCATTTAACACTAAGGTCGAATTGCTTTTTTTGGATTACTTTCACTTTGCTTTATGAAGGCTCTTATATGATGCTCACCGCAAAGACGCAGAGGACGCAAAGAATGGATGAGAATGAATTATCGGGTAAGATAATAGGGGCCGCAATCGAAGTGCATAAGATATTAGGAGCCGGGTTATTGGAATCTGCTTACGAGGAGTGTCTCTGCCGTGAATTTTCTATTGGCAATATCAATTTTGAAAAACAGGTACAGATACCTGTTTTATATAAGGGGATTCAATTGAACTGTGGTTATCGTGCTGATATAATTGTGGATAAAAAAGTAATTCTTGAACTAAAAGCAGTGGCTTCTATTGATCCTATCCATGAAGCACAAATGCTGACTTATTTGAAGTTATCCGGATTAAAGTTAGGTTTATTGTTGAACTTCAATGTTCCCTTAATGAAGGATGGAATCCGAAGATTTGTGAATAAGCTATAAAAAAACTTTGCGTACTTTGTGCCTCTGCGGTGGATAACACGTCACCGCAAAGACGCCAAGAGCGCAAAGGTACTTTAGACGAAATTTAACCCTCATAAGATTTCGCACATATCTTTTGCGGGAACTGTAAAAAAGATGTTGAGCAAATTCTTTGCGTACTTTGCGCCTCTGCGGTGTGATGCCAAATATTTAAGCCACAAGGAGCTATTACTTCAACCCTCTATGTCCGGCTTAAAATGTTCCCTCTGCAGCAGCGAAGTCTCGCCGCTTGATTTCTTAATCTCGCACAAAGCGCAAAAAAACCGCTGTTTCGTAAAATGCCCGGAATGCGACCTGATTTTCGTGCCTGGAAAGTTCCATCTCCTGCCGCAGGATGAAGCCGCACGTTACAGGCTTCATGATAATACGCTTCAGAATAAAGGATATGTCGGGATGTTTTTAGAAAAGATACTGTTTTTGCACCAGTATTGCCCCGGCGTCAGTTCAGTCCTTGATTACGGCTGCGGCCCCGAACCCGTGCTGGCGCAGTTGATGAAAAGGGAGGGATATGATTGTCAGGTCTTTGACCCGTATTTCTTCCCTGAATTTCCAGAAAGTCGGTATGACCTTGTAATTTCTACAGAAGTTTTTGAACATTTCAGGGATATACAAACAGAATTGCATAAAATCCGCTCACTTATTGCGCCGGGGGGCTTTCTCGCAGTCATGACATCATTCCATGATGCCATTTCGGATTTCAGCGAGTGGTGGTATCCAGGCGACCCCACTCACATCTCTTTTTTCAGTATGCGTACATTTGAATGGATATCAAAACAATTCGGATTTAAAGTAGTATATACTAACAATAAAAATTTTATTATCATGCAATCAGGATGAAACTTCAGTTTCAATAATCAAACATTAGCCACGGAGGCACAGAGACACCGAGAAATAATAACTCAGTGCCTCCGCGTCTCTGTGGCTATTTTGGTTTTTGATTGACAATACCAAGGGGCACCCACTCAAATCTGGAAAGTTATATATGCTCATATGCTAACTCTTTAATGAGGAGTTTATGGCTGAAGAAAAGAAATCATTTATGCAAGAATTTATGGACTTTTTGAACAAGTACGGGGTAATCGGGCTTGCCGTCGCATTCGTCATGGGCGCTGCTGTTACAAAACTTGTAACAGCGCTTGTAACCGACCTGATTATGCCCATTATCGGAGCATTGGTTCCGGGCGGCGATTGGAGGTCGGCTACCTTAAACATAGGAAATATTAAGTTCATGGTAGGAGATTTTATTGGGGCATTAATCGATTTCACCATAATTGCTGTTGTGATATTCATGATTGTAAAGGCAATCGTTAAAGAAAAAAAGTAATTTAACGTAGGATTTTTAAGAATCCTTTATTTTAAACTATTCAATCTTCCTCATCACAATCCCTTCCGCGACCTTCGGAAGGAAAAGCGTGGACTTCTGGGGAAAATTCCGCCGCTCAACAAATGCTTTTCTCTCAACATCTCCAATCGAGAGGGGATTTAAGATAAAAGCCACATCGAACTCCCCGCTATCTACTTTAGCCACAGCTTCGGACGGACTTGCGCTAAACGACACATCCTCTTCAGGTTTTCCCCTTATCACAGGATTTATCAGCCAGTCATGAAGAACAATCAGGTCAAGCCCCACAACCTCATTGCGTTGTTTTGAAAGCTCCCGCACCGCTTTTTCATCCGCTCTTATGACGCTGAATTTTTTCCCGTCATACATGCCAAGCTTTACATCGTACTCGCCGGTGCGTCTCCTGAGAATCGAGTAGAATTCCTCGCTGTTCCTCTCGCCCTGCCATTCTATCGAAAAACTCGCATGTATCCTGCGTTCAAGCTCAGATGCATTAAAATTGCGCACCGCCCTGTGCCATGGCAATAACAAAAGAGCCCTGTCCCCGCCTTCCATAAGCATCATCATCGTATATCCGATACCGTCCTTTTCCCGCATCAGGCTGGACGCGGCGTACCTGTGGTGCCCGTCAAGAATGAGAAGCCTGCGCCCTTCCATCATGGTTTTGATTCTCTGCATGAGGTTTTCATCAGTAACCTCCCACAGGAGATGCCGGCTTCCGTTAAGAAGGACATCGACAACCGGCGGCTTTTCGGGGTCAAGTTCAAGTTCGGGGCGCTTAAATCCCAGGTATTCTTCAAAAAGGTTGTTCAATTCGTGGTTAGGCATGCTGTATTCCGCAGCAATCGGCGAGAAATTCATCATGCTGGCTTTCATGAGCCTGTAGCGCTCTTTTGAATTAATTTCAAAAATATTCTCATGCCCGACAATGTTTCCTTTCCCGGGCTCTTCCACCCTGACAAGACTTACAAGCCCGAAAACAAAGTACTTTTGCCTCCTGTCCTTTTCGGGAAGCAGCGCAAGAATCTCGGGTGAAAGGGTGAACATTATGCCATAGATATAAAAAGCAGGTTTTTCCCTCTCGATAAGTACCCTCGAACTCCTGAAACGTCCGAGTTCCTTCGCGGCATAATCTATAAAATCATCCCTGTCCATGCTTTTTTTTCTTGTAGTAACATGGATAATGTTGTTTCTCACCTTTGCAAATCTCTCGTAATTTGCAGCATCTATGGTGTCATAGACAGGGCAGACAAGCTTATCCACTGCCAGTTCGGGATTAAGTACCGTGGCTTTGAAGGGTTTTATATCTACCATATTTGAGCCTGAATTTTGGTTCTCAAAGGATAATATCGCACATGAATGTTTCGAATATGACTATAGTTAAAATGTGGCTGAATGGTGTAAAGTAAATTCTTTGCGGACTTTGCGCCTCAGCGGTGAATAAAATCGCACCGCTGCTCTATGGCTTTATCGTTGCGGCTATCTTCCCGTCCCTGAATATCCTGATAACCCCGCCGCTCTGTGAAACCACAATCCCTATCGATTTGGTGGCTGAAGTCATGGCTGCTACCGAAGAATGGCGCGTGCCGAGTCCTCTTGGGATTTTCACAAGTCCCGTATCCATCGTAATATACCGTCCCGCTGCTTCAACCGCCCCATCGCCTGAAATCACAAAAACACCATCCAGCTGCGCGAACTCCTTAATATTATCGCGTATTTCGGGGTCGGTTATGTTCCGTTCCTCCTTTTTGTATCCCTGGAACGGATTCAGTATGAGCTGTTTTGATTTAGCCATGACATTCACGGTATCGCCGATGGTGAATGCCGTCCCGATTGCCCGTCCCTCCCGCCCTTCGCTGCTGATTTCCATTGCGATTTTTATTACGGCTTCAAAGACCTTCTCGCTTACCCCTGTCCCGTTGAGCAATCCGGATATATCGAATTCAGGCGTTTCTTTTTTCTTTGGCTGGATGCGGCTCTCCGCGCCGCCTGTGCCATATTCGTTTTCAAGCTGGAGGGCCTTGAGCTTATAATCATTCGCAAGGTACCTGAGACGGTTGGTTTCATAAGAGTCGGTGCTTATCTCCGAAGCCTCCCAAAATTTTTTCTCGGCTTTTTTATATAGCTCTATCGCCAGGTTATAATCCCCTGTTTCCTGCGCTCCTTCTGCTCGCTTGACTAGATTTTTTCCTTCATTGGAGAGCATGTTTGACCACAAATTCAATCACCTGGGATTCTAATTCCTGATGTTAAGCTGTCTAATAATATAAGGCTAAAGGTGTTATAAAGAAATAAAGAATTAGTATGGACCGGTCGGGAATTGAACCCGAGGCCTCTCCCATGCCAAGGGAGCGATCTACCCCTGATCTACCGGCCCTGAAAGGGTGAGTTGCATAGTGCTTGGAGTTAGATAAAGGTATCGATTATTAACTCGTTATGGGATTTCCTGGCTCGCATTTCTCAAAGACAAGATTTAAATCAAATGGCGTAATATGGGCGCTAGTTTCGGGCCCGTAGCTTAGACAGGTGGAGCGCTCGGCTGATAACCGAGAGGTCTTGCGTTCAAATCGCAACGGGCCCATATCATTTTTAGA
>JAPMTY010000128.1 GCA_026552835.1 Candidatus Methanoperedens sp. | reverse complement strand
GAGCCGACGATCATCAGCAGCGGGCGTGGGGAAATTGTCTCAACCTGGTCGAAGGCGGAGAACGCCATTTGCAGACCGAGGCTAGTGAACACGTACTTGCCGGGCGCGTTCGGGTGCTGCGCACGCGGCGTGCAGTAGTAGTCGTAGCCCTCGCGGTAGAGCTCCGGCGTATTCTCATTGATTTCGTCTGCGGACTTCGGCACGAAGTAGATCATCCGATGTGGCGCACCGGCTGCCTCGCGGGTGCGTTGCGTGCCGACATCCTTCAGCCGTTGGATGCGCTGCTCTTCGGAGATCATCCCACGCGGAACGCCCTCGCGACGCGCCGAGCCGACGTCGAAGGCACTTACCGTGGCGACCGCCTTGATGCGATATTCGGTCTGGGCGGCGTTGACGGTGTAACCGCCACCGGCGCAAATTCCCAGCGCGCCGATGCGCTCCGGGTCGACCTGCGGGTGAATGCTGAGGTAGTCGACCGCGCAGCGGATGTCCTCGACGCGGTCACCCGGCACCTCGTACTGCCGCGGCTCGCCGCCGCTTTCGCCGTAGTGAGAGGCGTCGTAGGCCAGAGCGATGAAGCCCCGCTCGGCGAGCTTCTCGGCGTAGTTGCCGGAGGCCTGCTCTTTGATGCTGCCGAAGGGGTGGGTGCAGACGATCGCCGCATACTTTTTGCTCTTGTCGAAGTTGGCGGGCAGAAACAGATTCCCGACCATGGTAATCGCATTGTGTTGGAAAGATACTTTTTGGACGCTTACGCCCTGATTGTTATCGACCATATTCTCTACCTCCAATGGGGTCCATTAAGTTGTTATATTCTTCATCCGTTACGGGTTCCAGCCATTCGGCGTCTCCCTTTTGGGCATTAGTACCTATCGCGATATGAGCCAACCAGCTATCATGTGTAGCACCATGCCAATGCTTCGTGCCTGGATGGATTTTTACGACGTCCCCCTCCTGAATCACCTGTACCGTCGTGCCTTCTTCCTGAAAAAATCCTTTGCCCCCGGTAACAAGCAGGATCTGCCCACCCGGATGCTTATGCCAATTATTTCTTGCGCCCGGTTCAAAAGTTACATTACCTATCGAGCAATTAAAGGTGCTGTCCTTAGAAACCAACATTTCGATCCATGCTGTCCCTATGAAATAGTCATTCTTGATCTTTTCGCCTTTCGGGAAGATGACACTTTTACTTAAATCGCTTGATTTTTTCATGTTTTATTCTCCTTGCGTTCATACCTCTATACCAATCACTGGATGCGGCACATACGGTTCTTCCAGCAATGCAATTTCTTCAGGTGTTAACTTAATCGAAAGAGCGGCTACCGCGTCTTCGATATGAGATATTTTCGTAGTACCGACAATGGGAGCTGTGACCGGTTCCTTCTGCAGCAACCAGGCAAGTGCGATTTGAGCCCTTGGTACACCTCGTTTTTCCGCTACTTCCGCCAGTCGTTCAACTACTTTTCGGTCTAACCCGGCTGTTGCGGCGAAAAGATTTTTGGTAATTTCATCTATTTTCCAACGGGCAGTTGATTCCTCCCAACGCACCAATTTTCCTCCTGCAAGCGGGCTCCACGGAATCACACCGATTTTTTCTTCCTTACAAAGCGGCAGCATCTCCCTTTCCTCCTCACGGTACATGAGGCTGTAATGATTCTGCATCGTAACAAACTTGGTCCATCCATTTTTCTCAGCTACATGGTTCGCCTTTAGAAACTCCCATGCGTACATGGATGAAGCACCAATGTATCTTGCCTTCCCAGCCTTCACAACATCATGCAATGCTTCCATCGTCTCTTCGATGGGAGTATTATGATCTAAGCGGTGGATTTGGTATAGATCCACATAATCGGTTCCCAGGCGTTTAAGGCTCTTATCAATTTCACTCATAATTGCCTTTCTGGAAAGCCCGGCACCATTTGGACCTTGATGCATTCGGAAAAAAACCTTCGTCGCGAGGACAATTTCATCCCGATTTGCATACTCCTTTAGAGCCCGACCAGTAATTTCCTCGCTCGTTCCGTCTGAATAGAAATTCGCCGTATCAAAAAAATTGATGCCTAACTCAAGAGCTTTCTTAATCATTGGACGACTGCACTCCTCATCAAGTGCCCATGGAAATGCTCCCCTTTCTCCTCTACCAAAGCTCATACAGCCAAGACAAATCCGGGATACATCCATGCCGGTATTTCCAAGTTTCACATATTCCATTTAATTAAACCTCCTAAAATTTTCTATATATTAGTATTCTTAATCTTGCATTTATATCATTTCAAGTTCTCGCAGCCATTCGGATACCTCATTCGGCGCATTTTTTACGCCTCCACCACGGACTGCAAGACCATCCAGAATGGTTGACTGCGGGCAAAGCTTGGTGATATCCGTAACGCTTCGCCCCAAACGGCTTCCCTCGTGCGTGCAAAAAGGTACAATGGTTTTTCCGGAAAAATCGTATTCCGACAAAAACGCTGCAACCGGCATGGGTATCGTACCCCACCAGATAGGATAACCAACGAAAACAAATTCGTACGATTCCATTTTCTCAACTTTTGTTTTCAGTTTAGGTCTGTACTCCTCACTAAGTTCCTTCCGTGCCTGCTCCACAACCTCATCGTAATCGCTTGGATACAGATCTACGGCCACAATTTCAAAGATATCGCCGCCGACGCTTTCGTGTATTTGAGTGGCAATTACGCGTGTATTGCCGGAATGAGAAAAATAAGCTACAAGGATAATGTTTTCTTCTGTGCCTGATTTACGGTTTATCATTTATAACCTCCCACATTCAGGATTTATTTCATTTGTCCCCCATTTTTATATGAAAATAAACCTAATTGTTAAATTAGGCGTGAATTGGATATATTTCTTTTGGTTCAACAATCATTTTTCTGGCATTCAAGAAGCAAATCCTCAAAATTAAGTCCTCCTATTGTTTATAATTGTTTAATGTTTTTCACTCATAGATTACTTTTATCTCTAAACGGCTGATTTTATTTTAAGTTGTTGTATTCTTCATCCGTTACAGGTTCCAGCCATTCGGCATATCCCCTATGTGGTTTTTTTTCAATCCGAAGCTATTAATAAATCTCGGATCCAAAATCCGACGGTTTATTGACGCCATAGGACATATACGAGCTTCTGACAAGCGGACCGCTCATGACTGAAATAAATCCCTTCTCAGAGGCTCTTTTTTTATAGGCCTCAAATTTTTCAGGCGATATATATTCTTTAACTTCAAGCTGCATCTTTGTTGGCCTGAGATACTGACCCAAAGTGAGAATGCTTACACCTGCTGATCTCAGGTCATCCATTGTCCTTTCGACCATATCTTCCGTCTCTCCAAGACCAAGCATCAGGGAGGATTTGGTATTTATTGACGGAGACATCTGCTTCACTTTTTCAAGTACTTCCAGGGACAATTTATATCCGGCTCTTCTATCCCTTACCTGTGCCTGGAGTTCCTCAACAGTTTCAATATTATGTCCGATCACATCTGGATGAGCGTCCGTGATTTTCAAAAGGCATCCTTCATCACCATGAAAGTCCGGGATCAAAGCCTCTACTTTAATATTTTTATCCCGCTTTTTTATGGCTTTTACGCAATCAGCGAAATGCCCAGCCCCTCCATCCTTCAGGTCATCCCTGTCCACTGAAGTAAGTACCACGTACTTTAATCCCATTTTTTCAACCGCCTCTGCAACTCTTATGGGTTCTGAAGGGTCTGGAGGTTCTCCTGCCTTCCCTTTTTTCACGGCACAGAATCTACAATTTCTTGTGCAGACCAAGCCAAGTATCATGAAAGTGGCAGTGCCTCTTGTCCAGCATTCTCCCAGGTTGGGGCACATTGCGCTTGAACAGACCGTGTTTAATTTAAATTCTTCAAGGATATTCTTTAAATCTGTGCACTTTGTTCCTGATGGAGGTTTTATTTTAAGCCAGTCGGGTTTTACCATATCCGGTTCAATATTTTCGGAGTTCCTGATATACGAACACTTTGCGCTCTTAGAGACCTTTGCGGTGCATGATTTTTTCACCGCAAAGAGCGCAAAGGACGCAAAGATGCCATCTTATAGGTTAACCCTCTATTGTGGGCGGGGAATAGCCATACCAGGAACCTTCCTGGCCCAGGTAATACAATGCATCTTCAAGGAATTTTTTGTGTTCTTTTTCAAAATCCACGAGTTTTAAGAAAAGATCTTTGCTTGACCTGATGTCTGTTTTTTGCGCACTCTTTGTATATAATTCAATAGACCTGACTTCAGTTCTTATCCCAAGTTTAAGAGCTTCCTGTGTTTCTTTCAAAGTCATTGCCCCAAGTGATTCAGGAAAAACGCTCCGGGCTTTTTCCCTATTCTTTTCATCCAGCACGCCCGCATCAAAAGGTTTTCCTGATATCTTCTTGTACTCTTTCTCAAGGAGTTCTTTGTGGTTTCCTTCATCCATTGAAAGCCCCCTGAAAATCGATTTGGCATTTTCTTCCTCAACGAGTTCGCTAAATATCGAATAGTATTCCTTGCCATATATCTCGATCGAAATTGCTTCCTTCAGGATGTCAAGAATTTTGGTTTGATCGTTCATTTTATTCTCCCATTAGAGGTTGATTTTGAATGGTAATAAAGATAGTGGGTTGATGTTACGGAAAATCAGGCGCCAATCGGAGAAATTGGGCGACACTGCACAGAGTTGCGATTTCGCAAAACCCGATGCGACCGTCAATCGTCATCGGTTAAGAGGGGCATTTTGATAGAACACGGATTGCGCGGATGACGCGGATGCACACGGATGTGATAGAAACGGTTTTAGTTTAGATAAATATGGAGAAAACAAAATGCTCAATAGTGATTTAACAGATAGAAAAAATTAATCGGAAATCCCAAATCTGCGCGTATCCGCGCAATCCGCGTCATCCGCGTTCCCTTTAGTTTGATGATACTTTTCATAAGCCCAAATAACCACGCCCATTCCAACCCGGCGCGCCCGGGGTGAATCTGGGAGGTTGGGCGACACTGCGCGGAGTCGATAACACGCAGGGTTCGGCATTGATGAACGCGATTTTGTTGCATCAAATCCAGCGCATCTTATCGGTTCGTGGGATTTTAGCACTCCTCTTATTTCTGAGTTTTTCATGTGTGGTTGCTTCGGAACAGGTTTGCGCGCCGGATAAATTATATAAAAATGTAAATAAATTCTTCGCGCGCTTTTCACCGCAAAGTGCGCAAAGAACGCAAAGCTGGAACGCTTTTTATGGCTAATATTTGCGCCGGAATGTCATTATAAATCTGCGTCCATCTGCGTTTATCTGCGGTTTCGTATTGCCATGACTCTTATTATTGCTGAAATCTCGGCGCGTAGTAAAATATATTATAATGTGAATAAATAAACCGCGCTTTTCACCATAAAGTACGCAAAGAACGCAAAGCAGGAACGCTTTTTACGACAAATATTTGCGCCGATTAATCAAAAATCCGTGTTAATCCACGAAATCCGTGTCTAATGGTCTTGATTTCCCATGCATCCATCATGTGACTGAAAACCCGGCGCGTCATGATGCTGCGGACGTAAACCATGGATTGTTATTGAGACCGGGGGCGCGCAGCCTCGTGATTGTAAGAAAGTTACGGATGAAATCTCTTGACTCCTGTTCGGGAGCATATCTACGCTCGGAACTGCATTTATAGTCAAGAACATAATTTATTTTACTTATATGCTAAAACTTTGCGCTCTTTGCGTTCTTTGCGGTGCATGATTTTTTTCACCGCAAAGGGCGCAAAGGACGCAAAGATAGTTTCAATTGTTTGGTATTCAACTATAAT
>JAPMTY010000126.1 GCA_026552835.1 Candidatus Methanoperedens sp. | reverse complement strand
TTGTTCACGCTTTTTTAAAATGAATATCAAGAGATATTGATTTTATTTATGAGGAATGAATGGATTTATCCAATCTGAGATTAAGATAACAGGTTACAGAAAATATCTCATTCGGAAGTGTGATCAATCGGAAGTACTGTAAAAGTAACAAGCCACTCAGGCAAAGCTGCGTATATGAAATACCGGAAATCAGGTTAACGGCATCAACCCTGTAGCGGTCGCAAATACAATAGTGCTCGTCGCATGTTACTTCTGGAAAATATACGACCGATGGAATTGTAATTTTCCGTTTAGAGACTTCTTTAATCGGTCAATTTGCTTTTCAGAGTTACTGATTTCATCTTATTTTACCCCTTGAAAGAGATACAAATAAGCCAATAAAACAAAGAGCAGCAAAAATGATAAACGCTGTGTTTACACTTCTCAAAAAAAGGGAATAATATTCTGGTGTAATCTTGATTTTACCCAAGTACATCGCTAAAATTATCGTAGCAATCCCCATGCTTATAGTCTGCCCTGCTAGCCTGGTTGTTGCAACAGTTGCCGAGGCCACCCCATAAAATTTCTTCTCAACTGAACTCATAACCGCGTTTGTATTGGGTGAAGAGAACAAGGCAAACCCGAAACCAAGGAGAATAAAACCCCCAATTATATATCCTAATGTTGTTTTTTCGCTTAAAAAACTGAACATTAAAAGTCCAACCAACGTGAAAGCCATACCTATTGTTGCCACTATTCGCGGCTCGATCTTATCTGAGAGCCTACCTGCTAAAGGCGAAAAAATAGCCATAACTATGGGCCGGGACATCAGAACCAGGCCAGCAGTTTGTGCGCCAAACCCCTTTACATATTGTAGATAAAGGCTTAAAAAAAAACTTCCGGCAAATGTTGCAGTGTCATTAATTAAAGCTGCCAGCACAGAAAAGGTGAAAACAGAGTTGTTTCGAAAGAGATTCAGGTTCATAACTGGATTTTTTGTCTTCATTTCCCATTTAACAAAAACCACAACCCCCAAAATACCAAAAAAGATTAGCTGCACCCCTCGTATAGATGGCAGCAAGAAAAAACCGTACATTATCCCCATAAGAGATAAGCCATATATTGTGAACCCGGTTAAATCTAATCTCTCTCCCTGCGCGTCAGCCCATTCTCCCTTTAATTTCCAGAACGTTAAAATAATTATTATTAATTCAAGAGGAATATAGGAAAGAAAAATACTTCTCCAACCGAAATGCTGTGTTATAAAACCGCCTACTACTGGCCCCAGAGAAAGCCCGGAATAAACCGCGGCAAAATTTATACCCAATACTTTTCCTCTTTCTCCGAGAGAATAAACTGAAGTTAGAATAGCCACACCCGTACCAAATATCATTGCTTCTCCAATTCCCTGCAAAATACGAAATAGAATAAGTTCAGTCTCATTTGTGGAAATCGAAATAAGTAGAGAAGCAACAATATCAATCGATAGGCCATAACTGAAAATCTTTTTCCTTCCGTATACATCTGCAATCTTTCCGGATGGAATAAGAAACATCGCAGCGGCCAAAAGATATGAAAGGGAAACCCAGCTTAAAGAAATAGCATCCATCGTAAATTCTTTCCCTATGGCGGGAAGACCTATGTTCACCGAAGATACCATAAAAGGAGCAATAAAAGAACTCATCGTTACAACAAGCAATACAACTTTTTTATTTACAGCGTTCTTTGTATCCTCTATCATAGGAGTGAACCCCATTTTGTGTAAACCAATTTTGGTTATTTAAACTTTCACTGGTCGTCGCCTCATTCATGATGTATGCAAAGCTTCAATACACCCGGAACTCACATCTCGGTGCTGAGACATTAGCCTCTAGATGTCTTCCTGGATAGAGCTAGAGGCCGAAGATATTCAACTCGCCATCGCTGCCGACGTACACCTTGCCGTTGACCGCGGTCGGCTCAATAAACGCCCCTCCATTTGGGTTGTTCCAGGGTCCGGCCGCTGCGTCGAATAGCTTCATTGTAAGATTGGTCGCGTCAAAGGCCTGGAGCCGTATTGGATTCTGCCGCGCAATTGCCCAGACCACACCTGCACCCGATACCTGCTGGTTGGAGGAAACGTTTGGAGTGGTCCCCCCTTCACTTGGGAAAGCATCCAGCGATTGGTTTGGTTGGCCACCGCCTAGCGTAGCAGGCAATAGTAATCCATTCTGGAACAGGAACGCCTTCAGATGGCCGCCGCTTCCACAGTAATACACGAATTGCCCATTCGGGCCGTGATAGTAGGCGGGTCCACCCCACACGCCGGGTTGACTGTCCTTTGGTCTGCCTGGCTGCAACGGCAGTGTTTGCACTGCTTGTGGGTTATTCCCTCCCGGGCCGGTATAGCCGCCCAAGTTCTGGCGATTGAGGAGAAGGATGTCACCATCTTTGCCACATGTAACTAACAGGTATGGGAAGCTGGCAGTAGCGGGCTGATCTGGCAGTACCAGAACACCACCTGATCCGAGGTCGATATCCGCCGGGCGAAGCAGGGTCGCCTGGTCAGCTGGGGTGAAGTAACTGGACACTTTCAACTTCGTGCTCAACTTTAATACGCTATCCCCGTAATCTGCGCCACCGACATTCGCATCGAACAACCCATTTCCTGTTGTGAAATAGATAAAGCTACCAGAATCCGCTGCAAGGCCCATTCCTCCCTGCCATATGCCAGTGCTTCCCTGGGCGCCACTGGTTTCCCCTGGGTCGTTAGGCGAGGCGTTAAAAACCGCCAACTCTTTTAATGTTGTGGCGTTGTAAGCCACGACCCAACCGTGGTAGGTGCCTTGGTGGAAATCACAGTGTGCTCCAAAAGCGATATAAATGAATCCATTCAGCAGCAGGAGTGCAGGGCGGTTCAACTGCCACTGTGTCGTAAAAAGTACGTTCCCATGTCCATCGTTCTGGGGTGCAGTACCCGGAAACGCGGCTTGAATTTCCACAGGACTTCCAGGCCTGTCAAATCCTGTTGTAATGTCAATTGCATGCAATCGGTAATGGAAAGTGGTCTGCGAACCTTGAACTCTCTTAGTCTTGGCTACTACGTACATTGTGTAGCTGCGGCAGTCGATTACCGGGGTACTGGTGATGCCTATGACGGGTGCAATATTATTGCATCCCTCAATATCGTTTACCGAGACCACATTCTCGCCCGGAGGGACGAGTGATCTTTTCCACAATGGAAGCTGTTTCGCATCTGCATCGAAGGCATATACTGTATCATTTTCGGTTGCGACATAGACAACATTATGAGCGCTTGGGCCGGGCATTAAAACATGATGCATGTAGAGAGGTTGTGCATACACCGTTCCATCCACCTTCTGAGTGAAGAGATGCTTAAGGTGTGGCACATTTACCACATTGAGTATGGTCTCATATGGACGCCAACCGGTTCGCGCGTTATCGAAGTGCTGGGTGAGGTAGTTAAATTGGACTGAACTCACGACGATGGCAGGTTCTCCAAATCCGGTGATGAACTGGCAGATTCTTTGCCGAGCACGCACATGATCGCCCACATGCAGCGAGCCGGACTGGATGGGTACTTCTATGCTGGTGCCCCCGGCAATTCCCGTGCCACGCCACACGTTGTTGACGTAAACATCCACGCACGCACCCGAGATCACATTGGTGACTTTTACGCTGCGCATGCAGTCGTCCACCGGGTGCTGCACATTCGGCAGGCCTGGTTTCGGCACCGGCTTTACCGGCACCGAAGTTGATTTGGCACTCTTCTTGCCGCAACCCACTATCATTGCATAGATATGGTCTCCGGCAATGAGTTGCGGCGCAACAGGGATATCTGCCTGAGTAGCATAGACTTGTTGCGATCCAATCGGCGCACCCAGAAAAGTCGAATATACATCAACAGTGGTGCCTGGGCGCAGGTTTGTCACCCGCACGACTGCTCCGCATGCGAAAAGCGGCCCCGGAACAACAGGTGTCGGAAGACCGCCGGCCAGGGGATCTACTTTGACTGCGTTAGAATTGTGACTCCAATGGTTGCAGAGTTCCTGTTTTGCGGTGATTTTGGAGTTCGCCGCCAGCGGAGGCACCGCGAAATCCTCCGTCGATTCCGAGGCCTCGCCCTCCCCTAAATCCACGTTGTTTTGGTAAATATGCACTTTCGAGCCAGGAAGGAGGTCTGTAAGCCGCACCACGTTGCCGCCGGCGCACAGGGGCTTTATCACCGTTGGCGCCGGGACTGGCTGCGTCGGCCCCACGACCACGGCGTTTGATGAGGGACTCTTTAACTTGCATGCTGGAAACTCCTGGACAGCCGTAACCGTTTCGCCCATGACCAGCGGGGGCACTGGAAACCACAACGAGCTCAGGTCGAAACATGCCGATTCCGGTGGAGATGAGGTTCGATTGAGCGTAACTTTGGCGCCATCTTCCACATTGCTCACCGTCACGGCGCGCTGGCAGGCCTTCAACGGCGCCTCCACGCTGGGGGCCAATAGAACGCGCCTGTCTTGCACCATTGGTACCTGTTCTGGCGCAGGGAGCGGTGTGATCGGCCCAGGAATCCCACACGGGATCTGCTGAGCATCCAGAACGTCTCCTGGGCCAGTGGCTGTGGACAGGCCGAGGCGGACAGAACCATCATGCGCGACACCTGATGCTCGCAACACGCCGCCCACTTTGACCTCTACTTTGGCACCCGGTACCATGCCATCCAACCATAGGCACTGGCCGCAGACGTATAGATGAGTCTTGCAACCAACGAAACCAATATGGGGTGGCTTCGCCTGGACGACCACAGGTTGGGGGGACGGCGGGCTGAATTGTGTGCCCTGCTTTTGCGTGGCGGTGACCATGGCGCCCGGGGCCAAGGTTACGCCTGTATTGAGGAGAAAAACCTGGTCTGACCAGGTGGCTACGCCGCTTCCGACAGGTACATTGTTGGCAAAAAGGTCTACCGTGGACCCGGTCAATTGGCCTTGAACGCGTACCGCCGAACTGCACTCTGATAGAGGTCCAACAACTTTAGGTGCTAATAAAGCCATAAAAATAAAACTCCTTTAAATTAAAAAAACCCCGATAACGACTTTCTTCTATTACTTTCCCATTGGCAGGTCTAATTTGACCTGCCCCTAACAAACCAGTTACTAACTTCCGATCTACCACTTCCCCAACATCTTCGATTCTTATATTATAGCTCATTGTATAACTCCCTTTATTAGCTGATCAAAGTTTTTGATACACCAAACTAACACACACATTTTTATATTGAGATTCTTGTGTATTAAATCTTTCTTTGTGCCTGTCCTCTTAAGTTTCTCCTCTCCCAACACAAATGCGGTCATGGGTTCTGTTGAAAAGAAATTTTACGGGGTAGCCTCGGCAACTCTTGGGACAATGAGATTAACAGGGCAGATGCTAAGTACGGGAATTGCCACGCTGATATTGACAATATACATGGGTAACGTCCAGATTATCCCTGGTAACTATTCCCTCTTCCTGGGAAGTGAAAAAGCAGCTTTCATCGTTTTTGCTGCTCTGTGTTTTGCCGGCATTTTCGCATCGCTTGCAAGAGGTAAGTTAATCGTGAATTAACATTATCTAGGATGAGGACTCTATATTTAATAAATGGGATTAGAAAATGGGGAAAATATATGGCAGCGACTTTGACACAGAGCATTAACCTGGGAATCCATATTGGAATTCTACTATTTGTGATCGTCGGATACCTTTTCGTCAGGAAGGAGAAATTCATCTGGCACGCGCAGATAAATACCATAGCATTCGCTATGATTCTCATCTCTTTCCTTCTTGTAATGGTACCAAGCCTCTTGATGAATTACAATACTTTTCTTGACCCGGCTACTGTTGTGTTCGACATTGCATCTATCGTGCATATACCTCTCGGAATAGCGGGGACGGTTTTGGGCGCAATCCTCGTGATCCGATGGGCTCGCAACAATTATAGTCTCGACAATATGAAAGCAACGCTGCTGATGCGCACTACAATAGTCATCTGGGCAGCCAGCGTTCTCACTGGTGCAACTATCTACTTTACGATGCCTTCGTAAAGAACGTCTCTATACAATTGAAGTTCCAAAAAGGTTTGTACGCAATTGGTATCATCCGGCCATTTTATTTCCAATCCTTCTCACCATCCCGATAAAAGTAACTAACCATGCAAGCAAAGCCGCATATATGAAATATCGGGAAATCAGGTATAATGGTGCCAGCCGTGTAGCCTCCGCAAATACGAAAGTACTAACTGTGTACATACCGAGGGGAAACACAAGGCTCCAGTATTGGGGGTCATAGCTCATGGGGAACCGCTTGTACAGGTGGCGCCATGCGCTCAGGATTAACAGGAGGGGGATCCACCATGTTGCTGTAGCCCAGAATAACATGGTAAATCCTTTAAGAAATGGAAGAATCTCTTGAAGGAATGCCCACTCCCCGGATGCAAGTATAAGCCTTCCCCCTGCAAGAGTTGTGATAGCGGCGGCGCCCATATCGACCCAGTAAAGAGGTATGAAATCTTTTGGAGCAAAGTCAAAGAACATGAGCCTGTAAAAGACAAGAGTTAAGATAACCAGGTACAGCATGGAGCCAAACAGGAACAGGAACAGGGCGATTAAAAGGAAATATTCCTCCCATCCAATAATTCCCGGAGCGACCAGGGTGCCAAGAACCGAGACAGATTGAGTGGCTACGACTGCAATGAACCATCCGCCATGAATCCCTGTTTCCAGAGTGGGTTTTGCCTCATGAACAATCACGGATGTAAAGAAGCCATATATTAATATGAGCCAGAGAATGATGCCTAAAACCAGCAGGTAGAATGATGTGGTGAAATCCTTTGAAATAATTACGAATTGGTTCCCAAGAATACATGTACCTGCTACAAGTGTAAAAAATCCCGGGCCACGGATGTGAGATGTTAGATCGGCAATGAATTCAGGAAAGTATCGAAACAGGCGAACCAGAGTAAGAAAACACAAAACCACGTATCCAAAAATATTGATGAAAAAAAGTGCCCTTGCCACTGAGGTCATTCCCTGTAAAAAGGATGCGATTGAAACTATCCCGGATGCCATGACAAAGGCAAAATACCCTGGATAAAGGCTGCCTGCCTCGTATTTCAACCTCTCCTTAAATTTCAGGTTCATTTTTTCTCAAGTAACTTATTCGCGTTTCTCTAAAGGCATGTAACTGCATCCTTCAACCCCGCAGTATCTCCCGACATACTCAGCTTCAGGCCTGTAGATGACAGCTTTTGGCTGCGCTTCGGCAAATTTCTCTTCAATAATATGCGCACACCATCCTGACATCCTGGAAATAGCAAATACCGGGGTAAAGAGGTCAGGATCAATTCCCATGACTGAATATATAGAGGGACTATAAAAATCTACATTGGAATAGATTTCCTTTCCTTTGCGTTTTTTAAAATCCGCTCTTGTTACACTTTCAATTTTCCGGGATAATTCGAACCATTTTGTATTTCCTGTCCTTCCTGCCAGTTTTTCTGAAATACCGGAAAGTATCTTTGCACGAGGATCAAGAGTCTTATAAACAGTATGGCCCATACCCATTATCTTTTTTCCAGCATCTAATTTTGAATGTATCCACTTCTCAACCCGTTCTATCCTGTCAATTTCAAGAAGCATTCTCATTACCTGGGTATTGGCGCCGCCGTGAAGCTCGCCTGAAAGCGCACCAAGTGCAGCACCGGCGCATGCATACATATGGGCATGTGTCGATGCCACTACCCTCGCAGCGAAAGTGGAGGCATTAAAGGAATGTTCGGCATGAAGTACGAGACAGGTGTCAAAATCCCTTGCAGTATCTTCATCCGGCATTTCACCATTTAACATATTCAGGAAATTTGCCGCATGGCCTGATCTTTCATCCGGTTTTATTATTTCTAAATTCTTTCTGATCCTGTCCCAGTATGCAACGATCGTTGCCGTTTTGGCAATAAGTTTGATTGACTTTTTTATATTGGCTCCTTTTGTCTCCATTCTGGCCTCACTATCAAAATCCGCAAGCATTGGTATTACGGATTGGAGCACATCCATGGTATTCGCTGTTTTTTTCCTCTTTTTCAGGTGCCTGATAATGCCCACAGGAAGTTGTCTTTCAGAAGCCAGTGTTTCCTTAAATATTTCTAACTCTTTCCTGGTTGGAAGTGCCTCGTAGAGCAGCAGATAGACCGTTTCTTCAAAAGTTGAATAATGGGCGAGTTCATCGATATCATATCCCCGATAGATCAATCTGCCATTTTCACCATCTACTGCACTTATTTTTGTATCAGCGACCGCAACGCCTCTTAATCCGATATCCTTAGTTTCTGGCATTACATAACCCCACTTTTAAGTAGGGTTTGGCGGGTAATAAGTTTTTTGGAGAGAAATGATTGAAAGGACAGAAGACAGAAAAGGGGCTTTGCACCTAAATCACATTCTGCACCTAATGCCGGAGTTTGCACCTAAGTATATTTTGAGAACTATCCGGCTTATTTGTTTCCGAAGCTCAAAGAATAATCTCATCAAGCATAACGGCGGGAGTTAAGTTGCTGTTGTTCGCTTTCGACACTTCTTCCCATTTATACAGAAGCTCTTCCATTTCTCTGGTGGCAGGGAAACCTGTCTAAAGGGAGGGGAGTGAATGTCACCGCTGTTCATTGCTCATGGTTTTACCGTATTCTTTTTGTATAAATAGGCTATTGCGCTTGTCACCCAGGAAATTATCAATCCAACCCCAATTCCCCTAAGGTACATGCTGCTTATAAGATGTCCCACTAAAATGAATATCACACTCAGAACTAACTCGAATAATATGAGCGTCGTATCCAACCGTCCTAAAATGCTTTTTCTCCATTTCTCCATATTTTTCACCTTTTTATTATAATGTTCTGCCACTGCATAAATACCCATCCTTTAGGGCGGGGTTCTTACATTTTCAAATTTTGTGCCTTTGAGTGTCTATAATGGAGTTTACTTCTTCTCCTTGCCGGGTAGGGATTTAAGTTTATTTTCTGTTGCTTTTTTCATTACAAGTATATTCAAAATTAAGCCGAAAACAGCAACCCCCGTTATTAAATAGTTGTAGGTTAAAACTTCATTCTGGGTTACGTGTTTAAGATTTAGAATCATATTTATCAAGCTATAAACACCAGCGCCTAACCAAAAACCAATACCGTATTTATATATTTCCTTCATTTTTATCTCCTGTTAAAGTTATTTGATTATCCTGTTACATCGAACCTGCCTGTGAATAATTAATTGTGAAGAGGCCGATCATAATTAGTAACAAGATTCTGGAGTTAATAAACGATTGCTTCTGGCGGGCTTTCCACCTAAACCAACATTTTGCACCTAAAGTCGGGAGTTTGCACTTAAAGTAACGAAAGATCACGACATTAGGTGTAAAGCCTCACACAGGAAAGATATTTAATCTTTGATGAACGCATATTAAGCGGAGGTTAGAATACATGGCAGGAAAAACACTTTCCGAAAAGATAATCGGCGAGCATTGCGGCAAGGAAGTAAAAGCAGGGGAAACCGTGATCGTTAAAGTAGATCTGAGTTACGTTCAGGATGGCACAGGTCCTCTTACTGTGAGGAGAATGAAAGAAATGGAGATAGGAACGGCATTTAATCCAAAAAAGACCCTATTTTTCCTTGACCATGCTTCTCCAAGCCCAAGGATGGAACTGAGTAACGATCATGAACTCATGAGGGAATTTGCCCGGAAATCAGGCATTATATTATCAGATATCGGAAACGGTATATCTCATCATAATTCCCTGGAAAAATATGCCTGCCCCGGTGACATAATTATCGGAGCCGATTCCCATACATGCACTAACGGTGCATTGGGCGCATTCGGGACAGGAATGGGAAGTACGGATGTTGCCGCAGCGATCGCACTAGGAAAGACATGGATGAAAGTCCCTGAGACATTTCTGGTTGAAGTAAATGGCAGGCTGCCAAAAGGAGTTTATTCCAAGGATATAATTCTCCATCTCATTGGCTCAATCAGCAGCAACGGGGCCACTTATAAGGCTCTGGAATTTACCGGCGATACGATTTCAGGTTTGAGTACCGCAGCCAGAAGCACGATAGCCAATATGTCAGTTGAGGCCGGAGCCAAGGCTGGTCTTTTTTCACCCGATGGCGAGACCAGGAATTTCCTGAAAACAATGGGACGGGAGGAAGCATTCAAGGAGTTGAAGTCAGATGAGGATGCTGTTTTTGAAAAGAGAATCGAGATCAACGCAGAGGAGCTTGAGCCCTTAATTGCCTGTCCGCATCTGGTCGATAATGTCAAAAAAATAAGCGATATCGGAAAAGTCAAAGTCAATCAGGTCTTTATAGGTACGTCATGTAACGGGCGCCTTGAAGACCTTCATATTGCTGCCTCAATATTGAAAGGCCATAAGATCAATCCCGATACCAGGGTAATTGTGACTCCAGCTTCACGGCGGGTTTACGTTGAAGCTTTAAAAGACGGTACAATTGAAACATTTATGGAGTCAGGCGCACTGGTTACCGGTGCAGGATGCGGTGCTTGTGACGGTGTACATCTGGGCATCCTGGGTGACGGTGAAGTTTGCCTCGCAACCCAGCCCCGGAATTTTAAAGGAAGGATGGGAGATCCTGATTCCTTCATATATCTTGGTAATCCGGCTGTCGCCGCAGCTACTGCCCTGGCCGGGGAGATATCCGATCCGAGAGAGGTGATGTAAATGGGAAAAGCATGGAAATTCGGGGACAGCATCAGCACGGATGTGATAGCTCCTGGCAGGTATTTCCATCTGCGTTCGAATCTTCCCGAACTTGCAAAGCATGTGCTGGAACCTGCGCGGCCTGAGTTCGCATCACAGGTGCAAAAAGGAGACTTTGTTGTCGCCGGAGACAATTTCGGCCTGGGCTCAAGCAGGGAGCATGCCCCCATGATAATAAAAATAGCGGGTGCAAATGCAGTTCTGGCAAAGAGTTTTGCCAGGATATTCTACAGGAATTGCATAAATATAGGGCTTCCAGCTATAACCTGTAATACAGATAATATAGATGAAGGGGATGAGCTTGAAGTTGATATGGAAAAGGGTGTGGTGAAGAATAAGACAAAGGGAACGAAATTGGAATTTCCACCTCTTCCCCCGGTCATGAAAAAGATATTGCAGGAGGGCGGGCTTGTTGCTTATATAAAAACGCATAAAAGCCTGGAGCTATGATTTTTCCCATTATTGATATCTCCATCAATAGTTATTTTTTTTAATAAAAAGTTATTGACGACGGGGTGAAGAATGGCCATAGTTTTTTTATCACAGGAACCGCAGCAATTGGTTATAATAAAGTTATAGCCTTCCAAAGAGTATATTGCTTAATTATAAATCTATAGGGGGCCTTAAAAATGTATACATCAACTGAAAATGACGACGAACAGGAAAAAGTTGAAGAACTGATAAAGGAAGAGGAACAGAAAAGTCACCCAATGAAAGTCTTGATCTGCCCTGAATGCAAGTCCGATAATGTTACATATTATCTCGGAGGAGAACTGGGTTATCAGTACCGGTGTAAGGACTGCGGATATATTGGCGCATTCGTTCTTGAAAAATAAAACATCTTGAAAATCCCGTGAAACTGAATTATGAGATCATATCTCATCAGGTCCGGGCGGATATGTGATATACATGCCATTCACCCGTGCAAAAGGCGTGAGCGCATGTGGTGAACGGCTTTTCATGCTCATTATGTGCTCAACCCTGATGCCACGAACCAAAAGCGCATCGGCAATAAGAGAGCGATGACAGCGCCAGGGAACAGCTTCAGCACACATTAATACGATTTGTCCGGACGTTGCAAGACGTATTAACTCCTCCAGGTTTTTCTCAAATTCTTCTGTCTGCATATAATCTGCAAAACCCCTGAAAGATAAGTTATGCCAACCCGTATCAGGTGAGTCTTTCCGTGCGTGACGAAGGCCGCCCAGCCCGGCCATGTGCGTGTAACCTATGCCAGCATTGCGAAGGTTGCCGGGTAATGTTTCGTTATTGAACTGAGGATTGTGTCTTGAGCGTGGAACCGTCCGGATGTCTACAACCATTGTTACCGAGTGCACCTGCAAAAGACTGATGAATGCATCCAATGTTCGCGTGGAATGTCCAATTGTGAATACGACCGTGTCCTTACTATTCTTTTCCATAGACACCATCCCGTGCGAGTCGCTCCAGCAGCAAATGGAAGTAGAGGAACCCGGCGTAAGGCTTCCATCCTGAGAGAACCCGCCTTACATCTTCATAGCCCATCGGTTCTTTTAGTTTCAACCAGCGCTGCAGGTTCTTACGCGCGCCCATATCATCGCCGGGGAAAATATGGGTCCGTCCAAAACCTCGAAGCATGACATATTCGGCTGTCCATCGGCCTACACCCTTCAACTGGCAAAGATGTAACAGGACGGTTTCATCATCCAGCAATTCCAGCTCTTTCACATCCAGACGCTTTTCAGTAATCATCCGGGCAAGTTCGATAATTGCATTTGCCTTATTACAGCTTAACCCCAATTTCCTGATGTCCTGCGGTTTTAGTCCTGCCAGGTCTTCTGGCCGGGGAAAAGCATAGGCTGGTGAACTTTCTGCCCGGCCAGGCATACCAAAGTTCGTCGCAAGTCTATTTAGCAGGATAATGCCCAGGGTAAGCGTTATCTGCTGGCAGGCAATTCCGTTGATTGCCGCCTCGAACACTGTAGGGAAACGCGGTGGTTTGAGACCGCGATATCGCTCTGCCAGTTGTGAAAGTTGATCATCCTCAGAAGCAAGCTGATAAAATTCATGGAGGTTTTGCCTGGTACCCAGCATCCGTTCAACTATTGCCGTTATATTGGATTCATCATCTGATGAAAGTCCGGCGCCGGCAGCTTCGATTTTAAGCTCAGGATCATCTGTCGGGCCTGCCTGTGTAACTGCGATATCGACGAGCTTGCCATCAAGCGGCAGCAACCGGCGGTATGTTTTCCCATCCCACCTGTCAACTATATTATTTGCCCGGCGGCGCAGAGCCCATATGGTCAAATCCAGTCGAAATGGTGCTATTGGTTTGAGTTGCAGAGAGATAAGTTTCAAAAGTAATCTCCTATACATCACTTCAAATTTACAAGGTAATTTACAAAATTCTGATTGAATAAAGCGCCCGGTCTTCTGTTCCTGATATAATCAACGATCCCCTGGCCCTTCAGTCCCTTCATCCATAAAATTACGCCGTTTAGCAGGCTTGCCCGATTGAGACCCTGCTGGCAATGAACCAGCACCTTGATCTTCTTTTTATAGGCCAGATCATATCCAAAAGAGGCAATAAACTTCAAAATGTCTAAATCCGGCAATCCTGCATCCTCTATCGTCCATTTCATATAAATTTTAAAATCGCTAGCATCAGGATCTATGCCGCCCGCAAGATCGATGCAGACGTCGAACATCTTAGCCTTTTCCACATCGTCTATCATGGAACTCTGGTATAAATATTCGTCAATCTGAAATATTTCCATAGTAAATTAAATAACTCCAGCAAATTTAAATCCTTCCTCTTATCCGCTCCTTTCGCTTATAGAAATAGATTTTTATAAAGTCATTTATTATGAAAAAGCCCAGCGCCCATGCCCAGACAAAACCGGCAAGCTGCCATCCCAGAGGTTTCATGAAAACGCCATAAATGGCGATCAATGTGGCAGCGACCTGGGTGATCTCAGTTGTCCAGAACAGTATCCCGGCAGGAAAAGGGCGTGACCAGAAATGATGCTCTCCGGTTCGCGTCAGGTAAATCGTAATATGACCCGCTACTGCAAGTTTCAGGAACATGAGGGTCTGGATGGTCGGCCTGTCAAGATGCAGAACCTGTTCGCTGAAATAAAATAACATGAAACTGGAAACAACACCGGCAAGGCCAAGGACTGCTGCAATGGTCAACACTTTATTCATTTCCCAGCTTGCGGGCCTGTTGAGGGGTTTTGTATTGTCATAAGCGATCATCATTATGGGCAGGTCATTCAGCAGCGCAAGGATGACTATCATCACTGCCGTCAGGGGATAAAAGTTGAAAATGATAATGCACAGCGTAAGGAATATGAGAACCCGGATGGTCTCTGCGATACGGTATGTGGCATAATTGTTCATGCGCTGGAATATCTTATGGCTTTCTTTGATGGCATCGATAATGACCGAAAGTCCGGGTCTTGTGAGCACTATATCCGCCGCCGATTTAGCGGCATCCGTTGCCCCCGCAACTGCAATTCCCGCGTCCGCTTTTTTCAGGGCCGGAGCATCATTTACCCCGTCACCGGTCATTCCTACGATATGCCCTTTGCCCTGGAGAAGTTCGACAATACGGTATTTATGCTCAGGGAAAACCTGGGCAAAACCATCTGATTTTTCTACGATGTTTTGCGCTTCATTGTCAGGTTTATCAAGGAAGGCAGAAGCGGTCGTAATACCTGTTCCCAGGTTAACCTGCGATGATATCTGCCTGGCTATAGCGATATGGTCTCCTGTGACCATTTTTACATTAACGCCCAACGACTGCGCTGTCTTTATTACGTCTGCCGAGTCTTCACGGGGCGCATCATAAATGGCTATGATCCCGGCGTATTGCCAGTTTCCCTGAGCATCCGTTCTTGCTACGCCAAGCGAACGATGCCCTTTTGCTGCAAAATCGCTGACAATCCCATCAACTTTAGATGCTGCATCCTTTTTATTTGATACAAGGGACAGAATAACCTGCGGCGCCCCTTTGGTTACTTTGAACATCCCTTTTGCAGTTTCAATTGTGGCTTCTGTCCTCTTAAGAACAGGATCAAAAGGCTTAAACCCGGTTGCCCTATACCCTTGAACGTCTGCGAATAAATTTGAGGCTCTGGCTTTTGTGATTATTGCATTATCTATTGTATCCTGATCTTCCTCCCTGGATGCCAAAGCGCCCATTAGAAGCACATCGTTTTCTGTGAACCCTTCGAAGGATTTCACCTCTGCCACACTGAGTTCATTTTTTGTGATAGTTCCTGTTTTATCCGCACATAAAATATCCATTCCGGCCAATTCCTCTATAGTAACAAGCTTGCTGACGATGGCTTCCTTTTTGGCCAGCGCAATCGCACCTACAGCCATCGTTACCGATAAAACCGCCGGCATCGCAACCGGGATTGCGGCGATAGTGAGGATCAGTACAAACTGGAGAGTTTCAAGCAGGCTTTCATGCCGGTAAAGCGCGAGAACGAACACGATTGACACTAGTACTATATCGAGCCTGATGAGGTAATCGCCTATTTTGATAACAGCTTTCTGGAAATGGCTTTTAGCTTTTACTTCCTCTACCAGCTTTGCCGTCCTGCCAAAATAAGTATCCATCCCTGTTGTAATAACAAGCGCATCCATCTCACCCTGCCTGATTATGGAGCCTGAGTACCCGACATCGGAAATATGTTTTTCCACGGGAAGGGATTCTCCTGTCAATGCGGATTCATCTACCATCAGATAATCTCCCTGTATGAGTTTTATATCAGCCGGGATGATCTCCCCAAGACGCACGCGCACTATGTCTCCGGGAACAAGTTCACGGGCTGGTATCTGTTGCCATTTGTCATCACGCTGCACCCGCGCCAGGAATGCCAGCTTCTGTTTTAATAATTCGATGGCATTTTCGGCTTTATGTTCCTGCCAGAATCCCACCATAGCGTTTACGAACAGCAGCGTAGTGATTATCACGAAATCTTCCCAGTGCTGGATGAATGCGGACAGGATCGCAGCAATTTCGATCATCCAGGGAATCGGGCCCCAGAAATACCGCAGGAATTTGATAATCGGATTTATCTTCTTTTCGGAAATTTCATTGTAACCATATCGCATTAATCGCTTTTCAGCTTCCTGTGTTGATATCCCGTTTTCACTCGATTGGAGTTTCTGTTTCAAATCATTTATAGAAGATTTTTTAGCTTCATCGGTATCAATAAAATCAATTTGTTTCCCAGCAGGTTCAACCATAACTCCCAATACAATAAACTAATTAAAACGATTAATAGTTTTCGGGCAAATCAGGGAAAGTTTGGTGTTGGGGGCTATCATAAATGATTGGAAAATAAAAAACCGTAGATGAACGCGATTTATGATAGCATATTTACGATTTAGTAAGTTGTAATAACAAAAATTTTACACTCCCTAATGTCTCGTTGACTGGCAATTAGCAACAAATAACCGAGATAAATTGAGAAAATCCATTGGTAACTCTAGAAAAAGATTCTGTTGATAAAGAAAACGAACCGCAGATAAACGCGGATTTTTAGTATCAAATCCAGCGCATCTTATCGGTTCTTTTGGATTTAAAGTTATTCCTGTATTTAAGTTCCCCATATGTGTTTTGCTTTGGGAACAATTCGCCGCGTGGGAGAATATGGTTTTGGTGTTATTATTTTTTAAAAACCGTAGCATTTAATCTGCGTTTATCGTGCCGAAACCCTGCGGGTTCTCGACTCCGCACCCACGTATGCCCGCAGGCATACGTCAAGGGTTGCACCCCTTGAGGACGCTCGTCCACGTATGCCAGTACGCTGGCATAAGTGTGCACGCAATCGACTGGCGTGACAGTCGACGTGGACACGCCCTCCAGAGGCGTGACTCTGGGCGCCATCATCTGCGGCTAATTTTTTCAAAAGCGGAAAATAGTAATTCTTGCGTGTGCTGGGTTGCGCCGAATCCATAACAATAGGTTAAGTTTTTTTATTTTGTGCGGAAAACTATAATTATCTCGATATTATATTACAATTCAGCCCTGGCAGGATACCAGTTTTCGATAGATTTATGCCCCTGTTGTCACATATTATTAAATGTGATTCGGGGTGATTAGAAACATGAACTCAGGTAAAGGCGTTGAAAAAACGCACGAAAAGTTAAAAAAAATTGAAATGGGGTTAAAATGTATCAGGGATCTGGACCTTCTGGATGATTTTTATGATGAGACCTGGAAAGAGGGGACAGAGAAGTTCCTGGATAAGTATGAAGATAAGAAATCGTTTTATGATATTCCCCTTGAAGAAACAGATAAAATCATAGAGAGTGTGACTGAATGGTTCGGGGAGGATTACGGGCTGGCTGTTATCGATGGGGAATTCTGGATGGTTGCTGTGGGGAGCTTTGAAGAAGGCGGCAACAAGTGGTGGTTTAAAATGAGACTCAAAACAGATGATATAGAGACTGCCAGGAAAGTGATTATGCTGGATAAGTGCAGGCCGAGGAGATATTGAACGGTTTAATAATTAAATCAATCCTACTTGGATTGATTATTCTGGTTTCGATAAGCGCAGGTGTGACACCAACAAATACGCCTGAAAGTAAAACCGTCACGCTTGCTGACGATGGACAGACGATAACACTCCAGGTCGATGAAACTTTCCTGCTCGAATTAGGGGAAGGGTATGATTGGAACATCACAATAGCCGACCAGAGCATCGTCAGCCGCGTTACGAATATCCTTGTTGTCAGGGGCGCCCAGGGCATTTACCGGGCGCATAAGGAAGGAAGTTCCACATTGACCGCAATTGGCGATCCTGTCTGCCGCCAAGCGTCGCCACCCTGTGCTGCACCGTCACGGGAGTTTCGTGTTAATATTGTAGTGGCTGGAGCGGCGCCAAAAACACCTGCCTTTGAAGTTCAATTTGCAATTTTGGGGATAATGGCGGCGCTGATTGTTAAGAGGAAATGGTGAGCGTTTCAAATAGTGTTGGTAAATTGAAACTTATCCTAAAAAAAAAAGAATCTAACCAAAAATTGACATTTACTAATTTGCTATTTCTCTAATAGAAATAAATATATTCAACTTGCATTATTGTTTCATCATGGAAAAAGAGGAAACTGAAGGTAGATTATTTAAATATCGGAAAATTAATGATCATACAAAAAATGGTCTAATAAATAATGAGTTATTTTTCAATCACCCCCAAGACTTTAATGATCCATTTGATAGTAAAATTGAAGTAGAATTTAAAGGTACAATAAAAGATTGGTATTATTGGGCATCAATAAGTAATATCGATAAGAAAGATATTGATCAATGGATAAAAGATAAGATAATAATAGAAGTGGGGAATGGAATTTTTGAATTGGATCCAACCACAAATGATAAATTACTTAAGGATAGGGCTAAAAATCGTTTTAAGATCTGTACTTTTAGTGAGACAAATTCAAGTATTTTGATGTGGAGTCATTATGCTGACAGCCATAAAGGAATATGTCTTTGTTTTAAGACACAAAAAGTAAAAAATCATCATATACTTGAATTTCTTATACCAGAATCAATGTCAAAACCCATATTATTTCCTGTCGATTACGATAAACCAAAGCCAAAAAAAATAAATATGCTAACATTTTCTCCAGAAGAAAATAAAAAACTAGTGAATTTTTATTTTAGAAAACATCATGAATGGAATTATGAAAAAGAACATAGAAAAGTTATATTTGATGAAGTTGGGCAAGAAAAAGGTTTTACTGTAAAGTATAGAAAAGAAGATTTGGAGGGCATTATTTTTGGTTTAAAAGCCAAAAGAAAAGAAATTGAAGAAATTTGTGATATTATCAGCATTTACTATTTGTGGCAAGGCATAAAAGTTAATTTTTATAGTACTCATGAGATTCAAGATGGATTTGAAATTGAAGTTAAAAAAATAGAAAATATTAGAGAATACTTAGAAAAATTAAGTTGATTTCTAACCAAAAACCTTATTGACCCTCTTGGATTTTTAATTTCTGAAAATCCATCCCGATATCAATAGTTTATTATTTTTTATTAGACAAGCCGACGGAAATATTTTTGAAGAACGACTCGAAAAAAAGGTTATATGGGGACGTTGTTGAGTTGTTCTACATTTCTAATAAACAAACACGCCGGACGAACGCAACCGTTTCGCGCTTCCCCTTAAAAGGACAAGCGCCTAAGTTAGCATCTGCGTCCTCTTTCCTGCATGTGTTAAAGCATGATAGCGAAAGGACTGGGTTATTGGCATGGTTGTCAGGTTATAGAAAATAGTATTCATCTAGACGAATAGAACGCTGATGACGCGGATTCACGCGGATTTGAGGCTTCGGTTTCTGATATTTCCCTTCTTTCATTGGAAAAGATCGCTCTTTTGAAATCGGGTTTTTTACCAAAATTAAACAAAAGCCCGATTTGCTTATTGGTAGCTTTTAGATAATTGATCAATTGAGCCTTATTTTCGTCTCTCAAACCTTCAGCCGCTTTTATTTCTAAAATTATCAAATCATTCACAATAATATCTGCGAAATAATCTCCAACTACCTGATTTTCATAATAAACTTTGATATTTTGCTGCTGCAAAACCTGGAAACCTGCACTTTCTAATTCAATTACCAGGGCATTTTCATAAACTTTTTCCAAAAAGCCATAACCCAGAATGTTATAGACTTTGTAAAACGAATTGATTATTTTATCTGTTATTTCTGAATACAACATAGTATCTCCTTTTAATGGACACCGGATAATTCGATCTGCGGGTATCCGCGTCATCCGCGCAATCCGCGTTCTATTTCGTTTGCCCTTTTTATACTCTTAGATAGGGCATTGTGAAAGTAATAAAATTTGAATTAATCATCGCTGCTATCCTTAAATTCTGTATATACCATGAGTTCCCGCTTAGTACCGATATAGATACAATTTCAGCCCCGACACTAATATTCAAATAACCAATTCTTCTTTCTCCACTTCCCTCTCCCTCAATGAAAGCCTGGAAACCTTAAACCTCGTCCCATCCGCCAGAACCGCCTCTATTTGACCCTGCAATCCTGCTGCTGCGATCCTGCCCACAGCGTCGGCTTTCATTATGCCGCTTCCTGAAGTCCCGCCGACCCACGTTATATTGGCAACGGATTCAATGACAGGAGTCATATCAGGCCAGTGATAATCGTAATATCCTGCCCATCTCAGGGATAACTTATAATCAGCAAGCTTCGGGAAATAGTGATTCAAAACAGGCTCGATCGCATTATGAAAATATCGGGAGTCAGGTTCAGGATCCGACATCATGAAGGGCTGGCCGAGGTCATCGGCACAACCTACGATCAGGATGTTCTTATCCAGTATGGGTTTTATATATACTCCTCCAGCCGGAAGGATGATGGCAGGTTTTTTCACCGGATTCATATCTGCGAACAATTGGGCCGGATCTTTTATATCCAGGACAAAAAGCTGACGCTTCTTGGGAAGTATGCCTGAAGCAATGCCGACGGGGGCGAGCAGTTCATGTGTCCATGCTCCGGTGGTTATAATAAAATTAGTTGCATTAAAGGTATTTCCGCTCTTGTCTATTATTGATTTGGCAAGAACGTTATCCCATGGGGCATAGCAGCTACCTTCTCCTGCCAGGATAAATGATTTGATATCCGTGTCGAAACTGATCTCTCCTCCAAGAGATATGAACTCAGAGGTATAATGCCGGGCAAGCGCCATTGCCGAAAGGGAACCGCATAAATGACAGTAAATTCCCGAATGGAAATCCGGGAAAGGACTATTAGCCTGGTGATTTATCCTGAGAATGTTCATTATGCCTGCCCTGTCAAGAACTTCAAATTCATCCTTCTTCATGTCAAGCTGCCGGATGCCTTTCCGGGATGTTTCCCATTGTTCTTTTGAAAACAGCCAGAGATAACCGATCGGGTCAAGCTGGATCTTATCGCCGATCTCAAGGTAATATTTTATGGAACTTGCTGCCAGCATCCGGTTTGTCCGTGATGAAAAAAAGTTCCTGTAAAGCGCCGCGCTTTTGGCAGTATTCCCTGCACCTGCCGTGTGATTCCTGTCAATGAGCAGTATCTTACAGGAAGGAAGAGCTTTTTTTAAATAATAGGCAGTCGAGCTTCCTATGACGCCGGCGCCAATTATGATGTAGTCAAAGTTCATGACCCTCCCGATAGTTTAAATTTTTTGGTTTTTTGCCATTTCTTCATAAGATAATAAAATGCAGAGCCTGCCAGAAGAACTATACAACCAATAATCCATGCTTCCTTTGTAAGGAAAAGCAGTAAAGCAAAACATGTTATTATTCCAAGCACAGGAATTATGCGGGGATACACACGCTCTTCCAGTTTTAACGCAGCGTAATTGGTAATAAGATAATACAGCAATGAGCCGAAATTGGCTAACGCGATAGCCTGTAAAAGGTTTGTGAACAGGGACAGGATTGCCATAGTAAATCCGAAAACCAATACTGTGTAGTATGGAGTTGCGTGTTTATCGAGTCTGGTAAACAACTGCGGAAGGTCACGTTCCCTTGCCATGGCAAAAGAAATGCGGGATAATCCCAGTAGCGTTGTTAAAAGAACGCTCAAAGTGGCAAAAAGTGCGCCTATCGAGACAAAATAAGTGAGATTCATGCCAACCGATGAAGCGGCATCGGCAAGCGGCGAGCCCGACGAAGCAAGCGATTTATAACCCACCAGACCAATTGCCGTGAAACTGACCAGCATATATACAACGGTTGATATTCCCAGTGCAAGAATAATAGCAAGAGGGATATTCTTTTTTGGATCTCTTACTTCCTCGCTTACCAGTGTTATCCTCGCAAACCCTGAATATGCAAAGAATATGAGAGTCGCTCCCTGCATGATGCCAATCCCGCCATTTGGTATAAATGGTGAAAAATTTTCAAACTTTACCGCGCCCAGTCCAAAAAACACAAAAAAAGCCAGGATGAGAAGCTTCAGGATCACAAGGATATCATTTATGAGACTCGAATCGCGAGCCCCAAGAACATTTATCAAGGTAACCCCAAGGCATGCCAGGGCTGCTATCACATTCACGTTCACAGGAAATGGTATAAATAATGACAGGTAGCTGGCAAATCCGAGACTTACTACCACCCCGGTAACAACATTGGATAATATCCAGAGCCAGCCGGAAATAAAACCGACAAAAGGCGATATCAGTTCATGGGCAAACTCATAGCCTCCCCCTTCTTTTGGAATGAACTTTGCCAGTTCTGCGAAACTCAGCGCTGTAAATGTTGAAATAATGGCGCCTATTATTAAAGATATCAGCAGCGCCGGACCTGCCAGGCCCGCAGCCACACCTGTGACTACAAAAATACCCGATCCGATGATGGCGCCCATCCCGATTGCAAAGGCATCGAATAATCCGAGCGTCCTTTTCAGTTCAGCCATTCGTACTATTCAGATTTGTTCTCCAAAGGATATAGCTATCCTGAACGGTGGTTGATATTTTTCCGGTATGGCAGTTTTTCATCAATGTTTTTTTATCCTGATAGGAGGTAGGGCGGGAGTTGGAATATAAAAATAGTTTTAATGACCCTATAAAGCCTCCCGCCCAGTGTGGCTTTTACAGGTCAGTGAAACTTCAATTTCCCGCAAAACGTTTTCGTTCTGTCCCGGTATTCTTTACAGTGATCTGTCCGATTATTCTTTTTTCAGGGACTTTGTATGCCCACCCGCTAAAACTGTTTACATACAATATGTTCTCGTTGTTATCCTCTTCGACAAATTGAACCTGTCCTGTATGTTTGTCATTTGAACCGACTTTAAATTCTACAACATCTCCTCTTGAGTATCTCATAATCCCTCCAGATTTTTTTCTTTTGCGATTCCGAGAAGAATTAGAAGGAAAGGAAAAACCCCTTTCCGATAAGTTCCAACTCTCGGTCTTATAGTTCGTTTTGTACATTTTTTGTACAATACTACTATATTTTCATACTGAGATATTGACTGTTATTACAAAAGTTCACACTTTATTAATTTTGGTAAAGTTAGATTGAAATCTTAATCCTTAACTCGCTTAGTAACTGAAAAATAGTAACATAATTACCCTGGATATTTTATGAGATTCGCAGGTAGCATAATTACTATTCTCAAATCGGTCTTATTATGAAAAGGAAGGAAAGGATAAATCCTTTCCCATAAGTTCCCACTCCTGGGTTCTTATGTATTTACACCTATTTTGTATACGAATCTACAATACTTTCATACCGATATATCGTCTGTTATTAACAAGATTCACACTCTATTAATTTTGGTAAAGTTTTTGATAGAAACATTAATCTATCGGTTTAATATCTAAGCTAGTGGCATGAATCTCAGGAAAAGTATCTCTCTGGACGAAGAGTACCTTAAGAAAATGGAGCCACTCATCCAAAAACACAATGGCAATCTGAGCGCGGTCATTCGTGAAATAATTGATCTTGCGGATTATGCTTCCAAGGACCCCGATTCCATAAAGAGGCTTATTTCCGGAATGAAAAATAAGCAAAGCCTTACTCCTCCGACTCTTGCCTGGGCGTTAAAAGATCTTGCCGGCAGGCGCCCGGACCGGGAATTTGTTAATAACATCCTTGGGAATGATATTTATTCTATCTCTGTTCTTGAAAAGCGTATGAACGAGCTCCTGGGAGAAATCTACTGGGATTCTTCGATCAAAATAGCATCGGACGATGACAGGATGCCTCAGAATGCTTCATTTGTCATAACGGGGAAGAATCAGGATATGAACAGGTTCATAGGAGCTTTTATAGCCGTGTTCATGTCCGAAAAATATGATTTTGGCATATCAACCACAAGAACTGAAAATAATTCTTTTGAAATGTATATGGTACGGGGAACAAGGGAATGGGCGCTAAAAAGCACAAATGATAATTTCGGGTATATGGAACCTGCTTTTTCCGAGTTTTATAAGAAACCGGACTTCTGGAATATGGTACTAACCCTGTATTCAAAGATGAATTATGACATAGTTGTAATACCGAAACAATTCTTTGAAGAGATCCTTGGTGGAAAGTCATCTCATAAAATAACAACGGTTATTGAAAAATTCTATGGTTTTCCGATAAACCAGATCCCTGTAGAGGATTTATTAAAAAGAATTAAGGATGTTTACCAATGTACAGGCCTGATAGAAAATGCGGATATCGACAAAGAATCGTTAATCCTGTACCATTCATTTACCGAACCCGAATCCATTAAGAAACTTGCCCATATGTTTGTGGAAATACTTAGATTGAGCGGACACGAATATAGTTCCGTAACAAGCAGGAACCTCATAGTCTTAAAACCCATACCGGGAACAGGCAAGATTCTTATAAAAATGATCGATACAATGAGGAATTCAAAGGTCGAGTTTGAGAAATATCATTCAGACCTCTTGAAAATGTTAGATATGTTAAAAAATATGCCTTCAAATGAAGAGCTTATCAGATCATTAGGTTATAAATTCGGGAGAATGATAATAGAAAATTATCAAAAAAGCAAAAATATATCTACCTGGGATGAAGAAACATTCATTACGTACCTGAAAGAAATCAGCACTGCCCTCAAAATAGATTCAACCTGGGAAATCATAAGCAAGAATGCGATTTATGGCAGGATCGACAGGTTCCCATGGGCAAATGACATAAGGACTGGTGATCTTAATCGAATGTTCATAAAGGGGATGTTCCATGGATGGATTTCACATGCCTTTGGCGGGGAGACAGAAATAATCCTTACAACGCCTTCAAAAGATTCAGGAAATGATTTTTGTGAAATGTATCTTGATCTGGGGTTAACATGAGAGATGAAGATAAATCAAAAGTCCAGCTTATTAACGAATTAAATGAGTTACGCCGCCGCTTGAAAACGTCAGGAAATCAATTCCGGCAATCCGGGAATGCCAGGCATGAAGGATCTGAAGATGATGTCCATCTTTTGCCAGGAATGATCCTGGAAATCAGCCAGGCTAAAGATTTACGTTCCGCAATTGAAGTTGCATTAAAGAATATATGTGAGATTAAAGGTTGGAATTATGGTGAAGCATGGATCAGGACCAAGGATGGATCTGCACTTGAATGCATTCCTGAAGGATATTGCAGTTCAGTAAATCTTATGAAGTTCAAAGAATTAACCCAGGATTTTATATTTCCTCTGGGTAAAGGGATGCCAGGTCGTATCTGGCGTTCAAAAAACTATGAGTGGGTTCCCGATGTCTCACTGGTTTCCGAATTTGATTTCCCCCGTGCCGGATTTGCCAGGGAAGCGGGATTCAGGGCATGTCTGGGTGTTCCTATCATTGCCAGCGATGAGGTGCTAGCAGTTCTCGTCTTTCTCATGTTTGAATCAAAAGAGGAAGAAATGAGACTTATTGATTTTATTTCAGTGGCGGCTGCACAGCTGGGTTCTGTAATCCAGAGAAAAAAGGCTGAAGAAATGCGCCGTGCAGCGTCATTATATGCAAGGAACCTGATCGAAGCAAGCCTTGATCCCCTGGTCACCATCAGCTCCGAAGGTAGGATCATGGATGTGAACAAAGCCACAGAGGGAATAACAGGAATCCCCCGTGAAAATCTCGTAGGCACTGATTTCTCTGATTATTTTACAGAACCTGAGAACGCAAAGAGTGGTTACCAGCAGGTTTTTTCGGATGGGTATGTAATAGATTATCCGCTCAGTATCCGTAACATCTCAGGAAATATAATCGATGTATTATATAACGCCACAGTTTATCGGGATGAAAACGGGCAGATCATGGGTGTATTTGCTGCAGCCAGGGATATCAGCCAGATCAAGAAGGCAGAAGAACAACGCCGTGCAGCTTCATTATATGCAAGGAACCTGCTCGAAGCGAGTCTTGATCCCCTGGTAACCATAAGCCCTGAAGGTAAGATCATGGATGTGAATAAAGCCACAGAGGTCATAACAGGATTCCCCCGTGAACACCTTATAGGTACGGATTTCTCTGAATATTTTACAAAACCGGAGAACGCAAGGGACGGGTATCAACAGGTTTTCTCGAATGGGTATGTAAGAGATTATTCGCTAAGTATCCGTAACGTCTCAGGAAATATAATCGACGTTTTATATAATGCTACAGTTTATCGGGATGAGAATGGGCAGGTATTGGGCGTATTTGCCGCAGCCAGGGATATCAGCCAGATCAAGCAGGCAGAAGAAGAGATCAGAAAGCTGAATTCACAGCTTGAGGAGCGGGTAATTGAACGTACGAGACAGCTTGAAGCTGCGAACAAAGAACTTGAAGCTTTCAGCTATTCAGTCTCGCATGATCTTCGCGCTCCGCTTCGCAGCATCGATGGGTTCAGCCAGGCCCTTCTTGAAGATTATAGCGGAGTGCTTGATGAGCAGGGTAAGGATTACCTTGCCCGGGTACGTTCTGCAAGCCAGCGTATGTCGCAGCTCATCGATGATATGCTTGTGCTGTCACGTGTAACGCGGCGTGAGATGAAACGTACCGCCGTTGATCTTAGCGCACTTGCTAACATAATCGCTGCCGAACTTGTGAAAACACAACCACAGCGAAAGGTGGAGTTAGAAATAGCCTCCGGATTGGTCGTTAACGGGGATGCTGAACTTTTAAGGGCAATGCTTGAGAATTTGATTGGTAATGCATGGAAATTCACCTCGAATCAGCAAAGCGCAAAAATAGAATTTGGTGTTATGGAACTCTACGGCAAACCTTCATACTTTGTGCGCGATAACGGTGTAGGTTTCGATATGGCGTATTCTTCTAAACTTTTCCAGGCTTTCCAGCGACTTCATTTACAATCAGAGTTCCCAGGCACAGGTATAGGCCTTGCAACTGTAAAGCGCATTATTAACAGGCACGGCGGACGCATATGGGCAGAAAGCGAGGCAGGAAATGGTGCGACATTTTACTTTAATTTATAAAAAAGGAGAAAAAACATGAGTACAAGAAATATATTGTTAGTAGAAGACAATCCTGACGACGTTGCGCTTACACTTCGCGCGTTAAAGAAAAACAATATTGCAAATGAAGTGATAATTGCCAAAGACGGGGTTGAAGCCCTGGATTATTTATTTGGCGAGGGGGCTTATTCCGGCCGCGATGCCAACCATATCCCGGCAGTCATACTTCTTGATTTGAAACTGCCGAAAGTTGACGGCCTGGAAGTGCTGGAGCGCCTGCGGAAAGATGATAGAACAAAATTAGCTCCTGTTGTGGTCCTGACCTCATCCAAAGAAGAACAGGATCTTGTCAGGAGCTATAAACTGGGAGCCAACAGCTACATACGAAAACCGGTGGATTTTATCCAGTTCAGTGAAGCAGTACGCCAATTGGGGTTGTACTGGCTTGTCCTGAACGAGCCTGTTCCATGATCCGGTGAGATCAAATGTCCTCACCACTTCGCATATTAATGGTCGAAGATTCAGAAGATGACGCCCTGCTGCTGATAAGGGAGCTTCGAAGGGGCGCTTATAAGCCAACTTTTGAAAGAGTGGATAATCCTGAAGCCATGAAGGCTGCCCTTGAAAATAAAACCTGGGATGTGGTGATAGCGGATTATGTCATGCCCCGTTTTTCAGGGCTTGATGCGCTTACATTATTGCACCGGAGCGGGCTTGACCTGCCATTTATAATTGTCTCAGGGAAGATCGGTGAGGATATAGCAGTAGAAGCCATGAGGGCTGGTGCAAATGATTATTTTTTAAAGGGAAATCTGGCAAGGCTTGTTCCTGCGATCGAGCGTGAATTGCGGGAGGCAGCGGTTATAAAGGAGCGCAAGAATGCCGAAGAGGCACTGCGCGAATCAGAATCGCGTTATAGGGGTCTTGTTGAAAGCGCGAAAGATTTTATTTTCACTGTCTCAAATGAAGGCCAGGTCACGTCCCTTAACCCTGCATTCGAAACAATAACCGGGTGGGCCCGCAGTGAGTGGCTGGGCAAACATCTGGAGCTTTTTGTTCATCCTGATGATGTCTCCCATATTATCGGATTTTATGATTGTTATTCAAACGGGGATAAGCCATCCAATGTAGAAATGCGCATTCTTTCTAAAACAGGTGAATATTTGATAATGGATGTCTCGATAGTACCGCAAACCAGAAATGGAAATGTTGTGAATTGTCTTGGCATCGCCCGTGATATCACCAAACGAAAGAAGGATGAGGAAGAGCTTCGAAGAGCTCATACAGAATTAGAACGAATAGTAGTGGAGCGCACCGCCGAACTTGTAACTGCTAATGAAGAATTGAAGACTGAACTAATGGAGAGAAAGAGAATTGAGGAGGCGCTGCGTGAGAACCAGGATTTGTTGAATGCCGTCTTTTCGGGCACCAACGACGCGATCTTTGTAAAAGACCGTGATTGCAGGCTCATTATGGCCAACCCCGCCACCCTTAGCATTATTGGCAAAACAGCGCAAGAGGTTCTTGGCAGGAATGACGCGGAAATTTACGAAAATCCAGAAATTGGCCGCTCGACTATGGAAAACGATTACCGTATTATGGCGTCCGGTTATTCCGAAATCGTAGAAGAAATTATCGACGGGCCACAGGGACGGCAGATATTCCTATCCACCAAGGCACCACGACTTGATGCTGATGGAAGAATCATCGGGATCATTGGAGTGGCGTGTAACATTACAGACCGCAAGAGGGCCGAAGAGGAGCTGCGCAAAGCCCATGATGAATTAGAGATACGTGTCCAGGAAAGGACAGCACAGTTGACCGACTCCCTTAATGAAAAAGAAATCCTCCTGCGTGAGATCCACCATCGGGTCAAGAACAACATGCAGGTCATTTCCGGCCTGCTGATGCTCCAGGAAGAATCAAGCGATGATGAAAAAATTATTGAAATACTTAAGGACTGCCAGAACAGGATATCTTCAATGGCTCTTATTCATGAGAAACTATACAGGTCTAAAAACTTATCAAAAATTAATTTCAAAGAATACATTGATGACCTGATAACCGGAATTTTTGATTCTCATATGGTCACCAGAAGCAAAATCGCCCTGAACCTGGATGTGGAGAATATTTCTTTTGGGATAGATCTTGCAATACCGTGCGGATTGATAATCAATGAACTGGTCACTAATTCCTTGAAATATGCATTTCCGGATGGAAAAAAAGGTGAAATAAAAGTATCGCTTCATTCAACAGGCGAAAATTTGTTCGAACTTATGGAAGGGGATAACGGAGTGGGCATTTCCGATGCCCTTGATTTCAGGAAAACAAAATCGCTGGGTCTGCATATCGTTAACATACTGGTGGAAAACCAATTGCATGGTGAGATAACCCTCGATAAAAACAAAGGAACTAAATTCAGGATCATTTTCAGGGGGCAAAGTAAATGACTGCATCTCAAGTTCCTAAAAAATTAACAGATGCAAAATTATATTTAGTCAACAGGCTCCAATAAAACATATACACAAAAAAAGATGTCATGATTTTGTGGGTTTTAAAACCTCAAAAACGACATTTTTGTGGGGTTATGCTATGCACAATGATATCATGGAGCCTCAAATTCATCGGGCTGAACTGGAAATGCAGGATGAAGAGCTTCCAAAATTGTGTGAACCTTAATCAGGTTATGGGGTTGAAGTGATGGCGGCAGAAACGAAGATACTGGTGGTTGAGGATGAAGCTATAGTGGCGGAATCCATAAAAATAAAGCTGAAGAAAATGGGATATTCCGTTGTTTCAACAGCATCAAGCGCAGATGAGGCTGTCAAAAAAACTGAGGAGTATTCACCCGACCTTGTGCTTATGGATATTGTGCTTCAGGGTGAAAAGGATGGAATTGAAGCTGCCAGGCAAATATACAAGAATTTTAACATTCCTATTGTCTATCTCACCGCCTATTCGGATGATAAAATCCTCCTCAGGGCTAAAATAACAGAACCGTTCGGATATATCATTAAACCATTCAAGGAAAGAGAATTGCAGGTCGCTATTGAGATCGCCCTCTTCAAACATGATATGGAAAAGAAATTAAAAGAGAAGAACGAATGGTTTTCAGTAACGCTCAACAGCATCAGCGATGGTGTGATCGCTACGAATCCAAAAGGCTGTGTATCATTCATGAATACTGTTGCGCAATCCCTGACCGGATGGGACAATGCAGAAGGAAGGCCATTAAAGGAAGTCCTGAACATAGTCACCGAAAAGCCAGATGAAACCCTGCTTTATGCCAGGGATGGAACATGTATGCCTATTGATATCAGCACTAATTCAATTAAAGATGAGAAAGATAATATTATTGGTGTTGCTGTGGTTTTTCACAAGCAGAAGCCGCAAAAGGCTCCATATTAATAAAGTAATTGATTATAGTCAAGAACATAATTTATTTTACTTATATGCTAAAACTTTGCGCTCTTTGCGTTCTTTGCGGTGCATGATTTTTTTCACCGCAAAGGGCGCAAAGGACGCAAAGATAGTTTCAATTGTTTGGTATTCAACTATAAT